>JAIRNN010000343.1 GCA_031257995.1 Spirochaetaceae bacterium
CATAGAATCGTTTATTCAGACCGTACACAAACACCATGTGAACATAGGGGAAGAACTGGTCAAAGTATTTCAAGGCCCATATTTTTTCCCTTTTAACCTCTCGGCGACTGAATAGTTACAAGCCTCTTTTAATAATAATATAGTAAATGTTACAAGACATAAAAAACCCGCCCCTTTAGATTAGAGTTGTTTAGAAACCTCAAGTTTCTAAACAACTCTAATTAAAAAAAACAAAACAATTCTTATTCGCGCAATTCAGCACGGCGTACTTGTACTTTTTCCCTACGGGAAAAAGCGCGGTAAATAACGGACAACCAAACCCCTTACGGGTAAACCCCGTTATATGTTACGGCCCCTTCTGCTATAAACCTGATATAGTAAATGTTACACGTCACGCAGGGCGCGGGACACCGACAACGGCGACACGTCGAATATCAGCCCCATCTCCCGTGTCGTCGTTCCCGGATGGGCCTCCTTGTACGCCTTTATTTCAGCCGTCCTCGCCGCCGCTTTTTTCCGCCTCACTTTTACCGATTTCCGGTTCTGGTTCCGGTGCCATTCCCTCTCGAGGACAAAGGCGGAGGCGCGGGCTTTTATCTCGTTCCATGACAGGGGCATTTATTTCTTTTATTTTCCTTTTTCTTGTCTTATCTATTTTCAGCATATCATACTTTATGATATACCGCCACTATCCACTCGTTTCCAATCCCAACGGGACCGGCTTTTTCATTTGGTCATATAGTGCTTCTCCTTGTCCAATACCGGACGAACCCCACCGCCGGGGACACCACGATGCCGGGACAGGCGGATGCCCCGTCCGTGGTCAAGGCACTGCACAAGGGGTTTTCGAGAGAGCGTTGTTATAGATCAACGTATCATTTAATGTGAGGAGCTTGTCGTGAAGCCGGAATTGCGGTGTGGGCAGACCTCTCTTGCGGCCATCTTGGGCCGGAACGCTTGATGCTGGCTGGAGTCTCCTCTAGGTCGTAAAGTGGGCGGTTATCCCGGCGGAGACGCGGGTTTGGCGGCGTTTCGGGCCGAAAACCGGGTCGTTATCGTCATTCCGGGCGACCTCAGGCTGTCCCACGTCAAGGTGTAGGCCGCCGCCCCCGCTACCGGCGTGTTTGCCGACTTGTCTATAGCCGCCCAGTCCGCCTCTTCCGCATCCTCCGGCGGCTCCCCGTCCAAGATCTCCGACTCATACCGCTCACCCCAAACATGCCCCCTCCGTCCCACGATTATGTTGAACCGTAAAGAAAACGTCTGCTTCAACAACTGCATTATCAGCGGCAGCATAAAGCCGTTGCCGAGTTTAATGTAGAACGTGAGCCACGCCCCCTCAAGCCTGAGCCCGCGCATCTCGAAACCGTAACGCGCTTTCGTTTCACGAAGTACGCGGTGGAGTAACACGACGGCCATTGGCAGCTTGAACAATGGCTCGCCAATATTGACCTCTGTCCTTACTTTGTACCAGACATTCTGTTGTAACTTTCGCGGTTTATTCATATAAAAACCTCCATACGATATAAGGTGTTGAGTGGCGGTTTTGCTTTAGTCTGACGTGAAAAAAACTGTGAAAAAAGGGGAAATCACAAGGAACCATAGATACTTTATGATATTTTGTAAAAGGGGTAACTTATATCCGATGGGATATAGGGGTCGGCACCGATTGTTGCATGCAGGGAGAGAACGGCTGGGGAGAAACCCCGACAGACCTCGTCACAGATAATAATCACAACGGTGACCGGAGAAAAAAGTGAGGAGTGGCACGCAGATAAACACAGATGAAGAATATCCACAGATTAGGCAACGTCCGGTACGAAGAATCTGTGTTTGTTTGTCCCGTCTGTGTTCGCCAGCGGTTCTTGTAGTAAAAGCCCGTGATTAATTCCGGCGTTCAAATTCTTCGATAAACTTCGTGCTGTAGTCCCCGCTCTGGAAAACACGGTCGTTGATGACGGCGCGTTGTTCGGCGGCGTTGGTTTTGACCCCTTCGATGACGAGTTCGCGCAATGCTCCGTCCATTTTGGCGATGGCGGCGGCGCGGTCTGCGGCGTGGACGATGAGTTTGGCAATCATCGAGTCGTAGTAGGGCGGGACATTGCAGCCTGCGTAGAGAAAGCTGTCGAAACGGATGCCGGGGCCGCCGGGGACTTCGAGGCGGACGACCTTGCCGGGAGAGAGCGCGTTGATACGGCACTCGATGGCGTGGCCGCGCACGGGGGCCGGGCCGGGCGGGAGCGTGGTGCGGCCTTCGGTACCGGCGAATATCTGTTCCTGAATCACATCAATGCCGGTAACCATCTCGCTTACGGGGTGTTCCACCTGCACACGAGCGTTGACCTCCATAAAATAGAACGCGCCCCCCTCGACAAGAAACTCGATGGTGCCCGCGCCCGCATAGTCGAGGCGGTCAAACAGCGCGACCGCGCCGTCCATCATACGGCGGCGCATCTCGTCCGTAACGGCGGGAGACGGCGATTCTTCGATCAACTTCTGGTGGTTCCGCTGGACGGTACAATCACGATCGCCCAAGACGGCCGTCTTCCCCCGGCCCGCCGAGAGGAGCTGCAACTCGACATGGCGCGGTCTTTCGATGAAGCGTTCGATGAAGACCCGCCCATCGGCAAAGTTCGCCTCCGCCTCGCGCATCGCAAGCCGGATATTCTCCCCGATCTCCGCTTGGGAACGGACAACGCGCATTCCCTTGCCGCCGCCGCCCGCCGCCGCCTTGATGATAAGCGGAAACCCAAGCGTTTCGACAACCGCCGCCGCCTCTTCCGCATTGCCGACCGCTTCCTCCGTGCCCGGCGTTACCGGGAGGCCCGCCTTCTGAGCCTCGCGCCGCGCCATAACCTTGTCGCCCAACAGCGCGATCGTCTCGGAACGCGGCCCGATGAAGATAAGGCCGGCCTTTTCCACCATGCGGGCAAAAGCGGCGTTCTCGGAGAGGAAGCCCACGCCGGGGTGAACCGCCTCGCACTCTGTGCGGAGCGCGGCGGTTACCAGCGATTCCTTGACAAGGTAACTTTTCGCGGAAGGAGGCGGCCCCAGACACACCGCCCTGTCCGCCATACGTACCGGAAGCGAGTCGGCATCGGCGGTCGAATACACGGCGACCGTCTCGATACCCAACTCGCGGCACGCCCGTATGACCCGCACGGCGATCTCGCCCCGGTTCGCGACCAGAATCCGCCGCACTTTCGCTGTCCGTGTTCCCATTACCGCGTTTTAATCTCGAACAGCGCTTGGCCGAACTCGACCAAATCGCCCGGACGCGCTTTGACCGCGAGGATTTCGCAGTCCGCCTCCGCGTCCAGCTTGTTCATCATCTTCATCGCCTCCAGGATACAGAGGGTCTGGCCCTTCTTCACCTTATCACCAACCTGCACAAAGGGTGGCGCGTCCGGCATATTCGAGGCGTAAAACGTTGCCACAAGGGGACTCGTGATCACCTCCGGCTTTCCGGCGGCGCTTGTATTGGGGACTTCCGGCGGCGCGCCCTCCCGCAACGGAACACCCGCCGGCGCGGCGTGCGGAACGCCTTGCGGCGCGGCCATCGGTACGGCGCCCTGAACAACGTTTGCCGCCGCCCCGCCTTTTTTCAACGTGAGCCTCTGATCGCCGATAAGATACTCCAGTTCGGTAAGCGAGCCCGCTTCAAAACGATCGATAAGGGAAAAAAGCAGTTTCTCGTTCATACGCTCGCCCCCTAGTCCGCGCCCGCCACGTCAAACCCGTGCGCTTCGAGAAAATCGTGCCGGAACCCCGCGATGTCCGCTTCCGCCGTGATGTTCTCCGCCGTAATCCCGGTAAGCAGCGCCTCGGTCTCCTTCTGCACATCCTCGCGCATCTCCCAGTCGTCAATGCGGATGCGGCCCCCGCCGTCCACGGCAACCTTGCGCGGGTCGGCGGCAGCGTCCGGGGTGTAGAGCCGGTCGCGGTAGAGCCGGACGATCTGTTCGATGCAGCCCTCGTGCAGCCCCATCGCCTTCATCACCTTAAAAAGGCAACTGATATAGAGCGGGATGATGGGAATGACCGCGCTTGCCCGCGTTACGACGGCCTTGTTGACGGAGACCCAAGCCGCCTTGCCCGTTCCGGCCCACCTCTTGTTGATAGCCTTTCCCGCCCGTTCCAGGTCTTTTTTGGCGCGGCCAATCGTGCCGTTCCTGTAGATGGCCCAACTGAGACGCGGCCCGATGTAGGTGTAGGCCACCGTGCGGGCGTTGGGCGACAACACCCCGGCCGTCTCCAGCGCGTCAATCCAGAGTTCCCAGTCCTCGCCGCCCATCACCTTCACCGTGCCGGCAATCTCCTCGTCCGAAGCCGGCTCGACCGCCACCTCGTTAATCGCGCCCGACACGAGGTCAAACGTGCGCCCCGCATATCTCTCTCCGATCGGTTTGATCACCGACTTGTGCATAATCCCGGTTGCAGGATCTGTCCGCACCGGAGACGCGAGCGAATAGATCACAAGATCAACCTCCGGCTTGCCGTTTATGCGAGCGGCTGCCTCCTTCACGGCACCCACCGCCCGGTCCTTCATCTCAGCAGAAAACGCATCCCCGTCCAACGTTACGCTCACCAACCCCTCGGCAGCCGCATTCCGGTCGAACTCCGCGTTGTTGTAATAACCCGGCGTCCCCGTCCGCGCCTCCGTCGGAGCCTTCTCGAAAGAAATCCCCACCGTCGCCGCGCCATAGCCAAACGCCGCCGCGATCCGCGACGCAAGCCCATAGCCGGTCGAACACCCAATCACCAGCGCGAGTTTCGGCCCCGCCGCCTTCCCGTCAAACGCCGCCTTCACATACGCAATCTGATCTCGCACCGCCTTTTCGCACCCCGCCGGATACGCATTCAGACAAATATTACTGCGAATCATCGGTTTCATACCCATACAAACTCCTCATCATAAAAAGGGGGAAGCCTCCCCCTCCGCTACAGCCGGCGCAACCCATCGCGGACTACGCCGGCGATGGTTTGCGCCGGCTTCCGCTTACCCCCTCTACGGGGGCGCCGCCCCCGTAACGCCCCCGCCGCTATCCCCTGCCGGCAAAACGCCGCCAACCACAACGCCCTCTAAACAGACCCCGCCCCAAGAGCGGTTTCTTTTACTATATCCGGTTGCGGGAGAACATCTGTCTGCGGGCAGCGTTGCGCCCTGTAGGCGGCAACGCCGCCGAAAGAAGCATAGCGGCCCGCAGACAGATGTTCTCCCGCCTCAGCAGACCGCATTAAACGGAACCGTCTTGCACCAGACACATCCACTCCGCCTCAGCTGCGAGCTCATCGCCGACATAGAGTTTGCCCGCCTGCCTGATCATCCGGGGCGAGACGCGGAGGTTGTCGATTTCCATGCGGGCCTCCTCGCCGGGACGCACCTGACGGCGGAACTTGGCCTTCTCAATCGTACCCAGAAAGAAAAGCGCGTTGCCGCCAAGAACGCCGGTCTTCCTGAGCCCCGCCCCGCCCGCCTGCGCCATCGTCTCAACCAGAATCACCCCCGGCACCACCGGATACGCGGGGAACTGCCCCTTAAAAAAAACGCGCCCCCGCCAAAAACGTGTGCCGCCGTAATGTGCCCCTCATCAGCCGCCGCAATCCGGTCAACAAACAAAAACGGCGCGCGGTGCGGAATCAGTTGTTCAATCTCAGACATGATCAGCAGTCTAACACAAGGCGGGCCGCCTTTGCAAGGGACGCATTGCGCCATAATTTTTCTTAGAACTTATCCGCAAATAGGAAAGAGCCGATAAAGTAAGGTATGAAACGAATAACAGGAAGCGGGATCAAATCATGGGAACTGACGGAGGGGTTGTGGGAACGGGTCAAGGATTTC
>JAIRNN010000055.1 GCA_031257995.1 Spirochaetaceae bacterium
TAAAAAAGCCGAAAAATTTTTTCCGAATATTATATTCGAACCTCACGCTTTTCCCTCTTCCGAGCTTGAAAACGACAATCCCTTTGTGAAAGAAATTCTACGAACAGGGCGGGAAATACCAATCGATTAACCGAAACGACAGAATTATCCGCGCAAATCCTTTTTCCTCCGCGAAATCCGGGTTCCCCTCCCCCGTTCACCTTTATCATTCCCGACTATTAATGGTTAATTGCGTTGGGCCGCAGACGGCCTTCACGGAGGCAGAACAGGAATACCAGCGTTTTTTGGGCAAAAAGGTCTTCGGCGGCACGGTTTACGGCAGCGGTGAAGGCACTAACGCAAATACAGCCCCTAACGGTGGCGCCGCCCTGTACAAAGGCGGCGGCATGGTAACTAGAGGCGGCACGCCCTTTACCAGGACGACTAAGGACAACACCTTCTAACACGGGGCGCGCAAGGGGTTCCGGCCCGTCTTTTTCCACGTTTTTTCCGCGCCTGCGAACCTTCGGTTCGCCGCGGTTTCTTTTTCAACCACAGAAAACGCGGAAGCGCAAACAAGTTTGCGGCGCGGAAGGGTTTCATTGTCCACAGATTACGCCATAGAGCGGCACAGATTTTATTTTTATAATCAGAGCCTGTTCCAAAACCTCAAATTATAGGGGCTTAGGTGAATAAATTCGGTTCGGAGCGAGATAACCGGAGTTCTGAGCTTGGTTAATCCCGCTCGGAGCTTGGTTAATCCCGCTCGGAGGAAGATTAATCCCGCTCGGAGGGAGGTTAATCCCGCTCGGAGGGGAATTATCGGGGCTCAGAGAGAGGACGTTGGGGCTCTCTGAGAGATAATCGGAGTTCAGAGCATGATAACCGGTTTTGGAACAGGCTCCAGCGTAATCTGCGGACTCTTTTCCGCGTCTTTTCGGCGCGTTACGGCCCAAAAAAGGGCGGGTCATTCCATGCCAGTCTCGATGGCCGCAATTTTCAACCACGGAAAACACGGAAGTACGCGGAAGGGTTTCGGCATGCCTTTTTCAGCGCCTGCGAACCTTCGGTTCGTCGTGGTTTTATTGATTAACTGCGGAAAACGCGGAAGCGCAAACAAGTTTGTGGCGTGGAAAGGGGGCGGGGCATCTTTGATGCCTGCGGGGGTGTCCCCCGCAGAGGGGGGTGCCGTATGACCCTAAGCCAGCTTGCCGGGCTGGAGGCAGGGGAAGGCAACATCGTTGCCACGATTTCCCCCTCTTGTCCCTACGAGCGGGGGCCGGCGGTTATCTGAACGGTCTTGATCCGGTGGCCTTCGACGGCGGTTACGAGGAAGGTGATGTTTTTCCACGCGATCTGTTCGTTTTGTTCGGGGATTTTGCCGAAGAGGTTGAATACGAAACCGCCCAGAGTGTCGAAGTCGTCGATAGGGAGGCGCAGGCCGGTTTTTTCGGCCAGGTCTTCGAGGTTGACGCGGGCATCGCAGAGGAAGGCGCCGTCTCCGGTTTGGACCACGTCCTCTTGTTCGTTGTCGAATTCGTCCTGGATGTCGCCGATGATTTCTTCGAGGATGTCTTCCATGCAGACGATGCCTGAAACGCCGCCGTATTCGTCAACAACGATGGCGATATGCACCCGTTTCTTGCGGAATTCACGGAGGAGGTCGTCGATGTGCTTGGACTCGGGGACGAAAAAGGCGGGACGGACGAGGGTTTCGACGGCGAAGGGCTGGGCTTTCACGAGGCAGCGCAGCACGTCTTTCACGTAAAGGATGCCGATGATGTTGTCGATGCTGTCGTCGTAGACGGGAAAGCGGGTGTGGTCGGAGGCGATGATCCGTTCGAGGATTTCTTCTCTGGGCGCGTCTTTTGAAAGGACGTTGACATCGATGCGGGGGACCATCACTTCTTTGACGGTGGTATCGCCGAATTCCACAACGCCGCGAATCATCTCCCGCTGATCGGGTTCCAATGTTTCGATTGCCTTGGTGTTGATTGCGATCCGTTTCAGGGCTTTTTTTAACAATAGGTCTACGTCCATGCGGTTTCCTTGAGTAATTTTTCCTGCAAGACAAGCATCGCCTCGCGCTCATAGTCGTTGGTCGCGTGATCCATGCCGGATAAGTGCAGTATGCCGTGAATGATGAGCCGGCGCAGTTCTTCCTCTTTGCCAACCGAGAAGACTTTTGCGTTCTCTTCAAGCGTCTCGACCGAGATCACGATGTCCCCGGCGTAGAATGTCCCGCGCCGCGTTTCCCCCAGCGTAAAGGACAGCACGTCTGTGGGCTCGTCTTTCTGCCGGTATTGCTTGTTTAAGGAACGGATGAAAGGGTTGTCGCAAAATACGATGGTGATGTGCCGGTTTTCGGCGTTGAGCGCGTCAAGCACCCGTTCGGCAAAGGCGCGTACCGTTTTTCGCGGGGCGGGCGGGGGGACTTCCTCGGAAAGGACGCAGGCTCTATTCATGCTTTGTTTCGCCCTTGCCCGTATGTATGCGCGGCGGGAGCGGTTGCCGGAGAGAACGCCGCCTGACCGTTTGAAGCGGCTGCGGAGAGATGGGGGTCTTTCGGGTATTCGATGCGCGAATGGTAGTACCCGGCAAGCACCCGGACAAAGGTCTTTTTCACGGTTTCGAGGTCGCGGAACGTCATGTCGGATTCGGAGAGCTGGCCGCCCGCGATCTTGCCTTCGATGAGTTCGCCGATAAACTTTTCAAGCCGGGAGACGGACGGCTTATCCAGGGTGCGGGCCGCCGCCTCGGTTACGTCGGCTAACATCACGACGGCGGACTCGCGGGTGCGCGGCGGGTTGCCCGGATAACAAAAATCTTCCTTGTTCACCGTGCCCTCGCGCTTCACCGCCGCATCGTAGAACCAGCGGATGAGGCCGTTCCCGTGGTGTTCAGCGATGATGTCGATCACCTCGCCGGGAAGTCCCAGACTGCGCGCCTTTTCCACGCCGACTTTCACATGACTGCGGAGGATTGTCGCGGAGAGCCGGGGCGCGATGTCGTCGTGCTTGTTGTAGCCGCCCTGGTTTTCCACAAAGTAATCGGGCTGTTCCATCTTGCCGATGTCGTGGTAGTACGCGCCGACACGAGCGAGGAGCGCGTTCGCGCCGATTTCCTGCGCCGCAGCCTCGGCGAGGCGCGCGACCATCATGCTGTGGCTGTACGTCCCCGGCGCGACGTTGAACAGCCGTTTCAAGGTCGGCGCGTTCACATCGGAGAGTTCGATCAGGCGGAAACTGGTTGCGGCGTTCATCGCGTTTTCCAGCAAAGGGAGGATGCCGAGTACCAGCATACCGGACGCGATGCCGTTGAAGGCGCTCCAGAAGAGGTTGGCGGGATAGACCTCAAGCGGCGCCTCGCCGATCAAGAGAACCGCCACGATTGAGGCGGTCTGGGCGGCGGCGATCTGAACACCGGCCTTCACGATGTCCATGCGTTTTTGCGCGTTGTGCAGAACGAGAGAGGCGGTGATGCCGGACGCGAGCGCGAACACGAAGGCGTTCGCGTCAACAGCTCCTGAGACGAAAGCCCCGACCGGCAGGGCTATTGCCATAACCAGAGACACCCGGTGGCCGATAAGGAAGGACGGCAGCATCACGCAGATGGCTGTGGGAAGTACGATCGACATGGGAAACAATTCCTGGTGTGCCGGAGAGAAGCCCCGGAATGCGGCGACACAGATGAAGTAAAGTGTGGAAAGGCCGCTCAAAAGGTAGACCTCGCTCAAGCGCAGAAGCCGCCCCGCCATGCGCCGGCCGCCCCACAGAACGATGAAAAACGCGGTAAGAATCTCTGCCAGCATCTGTCCGATGACGGAAAGCGCGTCATCGCCGCCCGTCTCATTGGTAAACGCGGCGAGTTTTTCCATATCATCGGCGGTAACGACGAAGCCCTTGCGGATTACCCGCTCGCCGCGTTCGATACGGCGCGTAACCGGCTCGGCGCTGATCTGGGCGAGGCGCAATTCGGTGTCGCCGGAGGAAAAGAAGACGTTTTCGCCCATGAAGGATTCGAGGAGGGGCACGGCAAGCCGCGTCAAAGCGGGATTCGCGGACGCTTCCGCCTCCCGCCGGATGTACGCGTCGATCCGGTCAAGCGTCAGCACCCGGTCAAACTGGACAATTTCCCGCTCCGTCCGTTGCCCGACGTTGTGCAAAAGCTCGCCCTGCCGGGGATGATAGCGGCTAATGTCCGCGCCCTCAAACTTGAATATACCGAGAGCCAGCGCCTCGTTAAAAATCGCCGTCAATTCGTCAAGCGTCACATCGCGCTCAGGATCGCCGTAGAGGGACTCAAGCGCCCCGCTCTGAAAAACGCCGCCGAAATCCCGCTCGATACCCGCCCGGAATTGACTGGAACTTTCGCTCGAAGGGAAAAGCAGACGGGAAGCATCCGCAAAACTATTCCAGCACAGCTTAAGCCGCTCCGTCATGGCCCCGTCAAATTTGAACACGGCGGGCAGCTTGTGAATGGCGTCTTCGAGGGCAAGGTAGGTCGCGTCACGGTCAATATAGTTCGCCGGATACTCTGCGATAAAATCGCGCTCGGCAACTTTGCCCTCCTCAAACTCAGGCATCCGCCCCTCTCCGCCGTTACCCTGCCGCATACTCACCTGCAAGGCAAATGCGGATATGAGAAATGCCGCTAACCCCGCCAGCAACGCCTCCGGTTTCACCTGCAACAGGGCAAACCACCGGGTCATTTTAAGAAAACCGGACGTTTCGTCCGCCAATCCGTTTTTATTTTTCGCTGTCATACGCCTGAATAATCCTCTTTATCAGAGGATTCCTCACTACGTCTTGAGTATTCAAGTAAGCAAAGTGTATCCCATCCACCGGTTTTAAGATAGTAACCGCGTGAAGGAGCCCCGAATCAAGACGGCGGGGCAAATCAACCTGCGTCGTATCCCCCGTGATGACCGCGCGGCTCCCCACTCCCAGCCGCGTGAGGAACATCTTCATCTGTTCCTTCGTCGTGTTCTGCGCCTCGTCCAAAATCACAAAAGCGTCGTTCAGGGAACGCCCCCGCATATACGCAAGCGGCGCGATCTCAATCACGCGGTTTTCTTCCATTCTGTTGATAATCTCGTAGGGGATAAGCGCCTCCATCGCGTCGTAGAGCGGCCTCAGGTAAGGATTGATCTTCTGGGCGAGGTCTCCGGGCAGAAACCCCAAGCTCTCCCCCGCCTCCACAACCGGTCGGGTCAGCACGAGCTTTCGCGCTTTCTTGGCCAGCACGAGGGACAGGGCGTAGGCGATAGCGAGGTAGGTCTTCCCCGTCCCGGCGGGCCCGACACAGAACGTGATGTCCCGTTCCCGCATCCCCTGAATGTAGGCCGCCTGATTCTTCCCCCGCGCAAACACCTTGGCAAACCCATGCGGAATGATCACCGGCGACGAAGTGATAGCCGCGCCCCCTTTCCCGCCGCCGCTCTCGATCAGCGACCGCGTAAACTCGACTGACGGGTTGTCTCCCGCCATCGCCGCCTCCACAAGGCTCCCGATGACGCTCTTGAAACACTCCCCATCCTTCACGTTCTTCGCGTCAAAAGAAATCTCGTTGCCGCGCACCGCCACCGTCCCACCGAGAAAGTCCCCGATGACACGCAGATTCACATCATTCGGCCCGCACACCGCCGTCACGATGTCGGCCCGTTCAACCACGATAGTTATAAATTATCCTCCACACAGCCAGTATAAACCGAAACAACACGCAGTGCAAGAGAACGCGGCTATTTTGGAAATTTTTGCCGAAATCCCGCAGAAATTTTTAACATCCCGGCTTTATCACGGCCTTAACCACAGGAAACCGCAGATACATGGCGGCACAGATTTTAATCCGTGTAATCAGCGGACAATGAAACCCTTCCATGTGCTTCTGCGTTTTCCGTGGTTAAAAAAAGATGTAAAATAGAACCACGGAAGACGCGGAATAGGGTCTGCGGATGAACACGGATTTTCGCGGATTAAGAGAGATGCGCTGTGAAAAATCCACGCCCATCCGTTCAATCCGTGTTCATCCGCGGTTAACCGTGCCGTGATAAAGGCTTGGAGGATGGGTATGGGGGGGGGGGAGACGTTGCGGGGGGCAGGCAGCGGGCGGGCGTTACAGCCGCGTCCGGGCGGG
>JAIRNN010000061.1 GCA_031257995.1 Spirochaetaceae bacterium
CACGGGTTCGTCCGGTTCGCCGGCAGTTTGTGTAACGGAGCGAATAGGGGCCGCGTAAGCACGGGATTTCCTTCTCCGTCGTTTCCCTGTTACGGCGCGGAGCCACAGCAGAAACCGCGCCGTTGGGCCTGGGCGCCCACCCAGGCGGGGGCGTTGCGGGGGAGACTATGTCAAAGGTTTCGTGGAATTGAGCGAAGGAAAAGCCCCGGCACAACCGTCATCGCTGAGCCTGACACGGGGAGTTTACCACTGCCGGGGCACAAATCCCTCCGGCGGAGGAATAAGACGCACCGATTCCCCGGTCAGTTCAAGCACAAAAAAACCGCTTTCGATGGCATATCGCTGGACATCCGCTGAAACAACTCCCCCCGCCATTGCCCCCAGGAGCTTTTTGCCGGCAATTTCTGCCGGAGGATACTTTCGGATAAGTTCCATCCGTTTCAGATGCTCATCCACATCTTTCATTCTGTCCAGTTCCCGTTTGACCTCAGCCGCCATTGCCAGGCCCGTGTTGGAAAGCAGGATGTCTATGTCCGTCAGGACACGGTTGTTTTCATCGAATATCGGCATCCGCTGGTATGCCCGTTTAAGATTGTAGCCGGGAAATTGCTCCCACAGCCGGGCGGCAATCAGGGTCTCGATCAGTTCGCCCAGGGACCGGTTCAAACCGCCGACGTTCCCGGTTACCCGCTCAACGGTTTTTTTCAGTTCCTCCATTTCTCTGGCGTTCTTCGCTATCCGCTTGTCGGTTTCTTTCATCTGCTCGGCAGTTTCTTTTATCAGTCTGTCGGTTTCTTTCTGCCGTTCGGCAGTTTCTTCCTGGATTTTCCTGAGTTCCTGCATACTTGCCATGAATTGTTCAAAAACAGTGCCCGGCTCCAAAGTTTGTGTTGACCCCATACCAACCTCTGCTATAACCATACCTTGTTTTCGGTATCTTGTAAAGACAACTGCGACAAGCGGCAAAAGGAAATCCCGCCGGGAACTGTGCCGGTGACAAAATGCGGGGGTCCGGGGGCGGAACCCCCGGAGAGGGGGTAGCGGAAGACCGCAGGGCTGGAGCGAGGGGGAGACTTCCCCCAACCAGCCCCCTAATGGTCCGTTATCCATTCGCGCAACGCGCGCCGCCTTGTCCCAACGCGCCGCTCTGTGCTATGCTTGCGAGGCGCGGTTACGTACGGTGCCTTGATTGCCCCGGTTGCCGCACATAGGATGCATCATGAATTATACTGAATTACCCGTCTACCGGCACAAAGACCGCATACTGGATGCGCTTTCAGGCTCGCAGGTGATCGTCGTCGAAAGTCCGACCGGCTCAGGCAAGACGACCCAGCTCCCGGTTATCTTGAATGACGCGGGCCTCGCGCAAAAAGGCATGATCGGGGTAACGCAGCCCCGGCGTATCGCGGCCCTTTCGGTGAGCGAGTTTATCGCCCGGCAGCTCAGGCTGACGATCCCCGGCGTGGTCGGGTACAAGATGCGGTTTGCCGATCTCACCGGCGCGGCTACCAAGATCAAGATTATGACGGACGGCATCTTGCTCCAGGAGATGAAGCTCGACCCGTGGCTGTCGCGTTACGATTGTATGCTGGTGGACGAGGCCCACGAGCGGAGCCTTACCATCGACTTTATACTGGGTCTCTTGAAGCGCGTCCTCGAAGTCCGCGCCGATTTCAAAGTGATCGTCTCGTCGGCCACCATCAACGCGCAGGTGTTCTCCGAGTATTTCGGCGGCTGCCCGATTGTCCGCATAGACGCGCAGGTTTACCCGGTAACGCTGATCTACGACCCGCCGCCCGCCCTCTCCGCTGTGGGGGGGCCCGCCCAGGCGGACGCGCTGCTTGCGAAAATCGGCGGCATCGTGGAGCGGCTGGTGAGCGAGCGGAACCCCGGCGACATCCTCATCTTCCTTTCGGGCGAAAAGATGATCAAGGACGCGATGGCCCGCCTCTACCAAGGCCCCGCCGGGCGGAAAATCCACATCGTTCCGCTTTACGGGCGGCTTGGCAAGGAAGAGCAGGAACGGGTCTTTGAAAAAGCGCCGCGGGGGAAGACAAAGGTGGTCATCTCGACCAACATCGCCGAGACTTCCGTTACCATAGACGGCATCACCTCGGTCATTGATTCGGGGCTGTCCAAGTTGAACTTTTACAACCCGCGCACCTACACGTCCAGCCTTGTCGAGGGCCCGGTCTCGCGGGCGTCGGCGAACCAGCGGCGGGGGCGGGCGGGAAGGACGCGGGAGGGCGTGTGTTACCGGCTCTATACGCGCAAGGACTTTGAAAGCCGCCCGCTCTTTACCACTGAGGAGATCTACCGCACCGACTTGGCCGAGGTCGTCCTCCAGATGGCTGATCTGGGGATCACCGCGTTTGAGGAGTTTGACTTCATATCGAGCCCCGGCGCGGAAGGGATCGCCGCCGCTGTTGACACGCTGCGTCTGCTGGGCGCTCTGGAAAAGGACAACACGCTTTCCGCAATCGGCAAGATGATGATCCGCTTTCCGCTCGCGCCCCGTCATTCGCGTATCATCGTCGAGGCCGTCCTCAACTGTCCGTCCGTCCTGCAAGAGACCATCATCGCCGCCGCCTTTCTCTCCACCCAGAACCCGCAAGTCCTGCCCCCCGGCCTTGAGATTGAGGCGCGGCGGGCCCACCACACCTTCCGCGATCCCTCAGGCGACTTCATGTCCTACCTGAAACTCTACCGCGCCTATACCGCTGCGAAAGACCATGCCGCGTTTTGCGAACAGTTTTACCTCGATGAAAAAGCGATGGCGGAAATCGCCAACGTGGTTGACCAGCTCGAAGACATCGTTTCGTCAATGCGGATACCCCTCACCGGAGGCGGCGCGACCGAGGAGTATCTTTACACGGTGTCGGTGGGCCTCGTCCAATTCGTCTGCGTCCGCGAGGGGCGGGACCTCTACCGCAGCCTTACCGCCGACCGGATCCTCATCCATCCCGGATCGGTGATGTTCAAGACCGACCCGGACTATATCGTCGCCGGGGAAATCATCCGTACGAGCCGGATGTACGCGTCCTCCGTCTCGCCGTTATCGCGCTCAAACGTTGCCAAACTCGGCGTTCTCGACCAACTGGGCCGCCGGGGCAGAGTCCGGGCAAAAAACATCCCGCCGAAACTGGTCAAAAACTTTTCCAACTCCATCAAGATCGGAGCCGAAGTGTTTGAAGTCGTTACCATCAAGGGCAAAAAGACGGCGCGGCTTCCCTGGGAACGCCTCAAGCGGGTCAAGGAAGAGGCCGGCGCGGTGATGTATAAGGGGCTTCGCGGCGTTATCATCATCAATGATAAAGAAAACGAAAAATACACATTGCTCGACGGCGAGAAGCTGAACCTTATCCTGAAACTCCTCCCCACCCTCGACCTCGACGGCGTTTTGACGCGGAAATACACGAAAACCGTCTCCTATTCGTCAACAGGCGACCTTTGCGGCCTCCTCGGCGCCATCCCGCACATCATGCTCCCCGCGCTCCGCAAACAAAAAGAAATCGGCTTCGTCGTCCTCCGCACGGACGGCCGGGGCAACTACCACCTCAACACATCCCGCGCCTTCCACAGCGCGTTAAACGAAAGCATCGCGTCTCTGGAATACCTCATCGACGAACTCGGCGAGGATGTCGACATCGAACAAAAAGCCGTCGTGAACGAAGCCTACCGCAGACTGTCGGATTACTTGGGATGAGCCCCTTGAGGGGTATTGATAATTTGGTGGGGGAAGTCTCCCCCACGCTCCAGACCAGCGGTCTTACGCTACCCCCACACCTAGGGGCTCCGCCCCTGAAACCCCTTCTCCACGCCGGTTTGGTTCCCGGCGGGGACAGCCCCCTCGCCGGGGGACAGCCCCCTCCGCCGGGGACAGCCCCTTCTGTGGGGACAGGCCCTTCTCCGGGGACAGCCTCCTCATCGGGGGACAGCCCCCTTCTCCGGAGGACAGCCCCCTCTGCCGGGGGCAGCCCCTTCTCTGGGGGACAGCCCCCTCTGCCGGGGACAGCCCCTCCCTAATGCGTAGGTGGATACCGCCGCGCTCTCGTAGTACGCCGCATACAAGTACCTCCACGGCAGGTGGGCCATGTCAGGGGTCTGACACAGGCTAGGTCAGGGTCATGAACTAAGCCTGTTATATGCAGTGCGCCCGTACCCCATTATTTTTATATTATTATTTTATACAACAACCTTTTTACACAATTATTTTTCCAATACATTAAAAATTATTTTGCCCCATCTACAACCGC
>JAIRNN010000075.1 GCA_031257995.1 Spirochaetaceae bacterium
AGTTGCCGTCGCTTTCCTGGCGCTTGCCAACAGGTAATCACTGTATAAATCAAGTATGTTCCCACCCATACTCTTATTGTATTCTTTCCACCCCTTATGTCAACTATGCGTAACATGAGTTATTATACAAAATTCCATTAACATCATAGGAAATATCGATGTTCTTTCCTACTGGCTTGCCTCGGATGTTTCCACGGAGTACACCGATTCGGACGCTACTCTTTTCGGCGGAGCGGGTCTCATTTCCCGGCACGGCATACGAAAACCCGCTTTTTTCGCCTTTCGGTTTTTTTCGCAACTGGGCGAAAAACTTTTGGCAAAAGGGGACGGCTACATTATCACCGCTAAATCGGAACATGAATTTACCGCCATTCTTTTTAACTACAAATATATCGGCAGCCGTTTGAGTCTGGCAAAACAGTTCTGGGATATTCCCGATGACATTTCAGCATATCTGGAGGATCAGAAAAATTGTTTTGTCTCTCTTGAGATTCGTAAAATAACAGCGGGCCGTTATAAGCTGTGGCAGCACATTCTTGATTCCCGCCATGGCAGTGTGTACGATGCATGGCTGGGGCTATCGGCTATTGATAACCCCAGGCCAAATGAAACCGCATGGCTGGAACAAACTTGTGTTCCTGATCTTAAAATAGCGTTTTTGGAGGCAATAGAAAATATTAGGATTGACTGCGAACTTGAGCCTAATGAAGTACGGCTTTTGGAAATAAACCGTGTCTTGGAATAACTTTGACAGGTGAAGAAAGGCGCAGAGCGAAAAATCTGCGTTGCCATATGGCGCAATCTGCGCTATCTGCGGTTCCTCGTGATAAAAGCCCGTGATAAAGCTGGGGAGGGGGATTAGATGGGGATGGGGGGGGGGGAAATTTCTCCTACGGGGGAATGGAAAATTGATAATTGAAAATGGATAATGCGGATTTTGGAGGCCGTGCGTTTTCTTCCTATCATTTTCCATTATCCACTTTCCATTTTCAATTCCCCGGAGGGGGAGACTTTCCCCTCACTTGTTCCAGAAAGCGGTCGAGGAGCCATTCGGTGTCTTGCGGACCGGGGCAGCCTTCGGGGTGGAACTGGACGGCAGAGAAGGGGCGGGTTTTGTGGCGGATGCCTTCGACGGTGCGGTCGTTGGCGTTGGTGAACCAGACTTCCCAATCGGAGGAAAGACTTTCGGCACGGACGGCGTAACCGTGGTTTTGGCTGGTGATAAAGCAGCGGCCTGAGTCTGTTTCGAGGCAGGGCTGGTTGGCCGAGCGGTGGCCGTAGGGGAGTTTGTAGGTGTCGCCGCCCGCCGCGAGCGCGATGAGTTGGATGCCGAGGCAAATGCCGAAAACAGGTTTGCCGCCTCTGAGGGCGCGGCGCACGGTGTCGATAGCGGGAGTGCAGTCTTTGGGGTCGCCGGGGCCGTTCGAGAGAAAAAGGCCGTCATAGCCGATGCCGCTAAGGTCGTGGTTCCACGGGATGCGGATGATCTCAACGCCCCGTGCGAGGAGGAGCCGGAGGATGTTTGCCTTCACGCCGCAGTCAAGGAGGGCGATTTTGAGCGGGCGTTGTGTTTGAGTTCCCCGTGCCGGGTAGCGGATCACGTCTTTACAAGAAACGTCCGAAACGGGGCGCCGGGGGACACTTGAGTCGAAGGTGATGTCTTTCGTGCCTTCTACGAGGATTTTTCCGCGCATCACGCCGCGTTCGCGGAGGCGTTTAGTAAGGGCGCGGGTGTCGATACCGGAGACGGCGGGAACGCCGTTTTTGGCAAGCCATGCGGCGAGCGAGGCGGTCGAAGCGTGGTGGCTGGGCGTTTCGCAGTATTCCTGTACGATGAAGCCCGATACTTGGATTCTGTCCGACTCGAAGTCAAGGGGGATACGCGGCCCACCTGCCGTGGAGGCAATAAAGCGCGGCGTAAAGTGAAACGACGGTTTTCCCCCTTCGGGGGATAGGGATGGCGGCACGGCATGGGTGGTTTCCTCATCCGTTTTATCCTCCTCGTACCGGGGCGCGAGTGTCCGCTTACAGAGAGGTACCCCGTAGTTCCCGGCAAGCGGATAGGTCGACACGAGGATTTGACCCCGAAAGCTCGGATCGGTGAGTGCCTGGGGGTAGCCGGTCATGCTTGTGGTGAAAACGACCTCCCCGGCGGCGGAGCGGAGTTTGCCGAAGGAAACACCTGCGTATTCAGAGCCGTCCTCAAGAACGAGTTTTACTGCCGTTTGATTCATGGCGGGAGTAAGTATAACAGATAATGGATAAAAGATAAGGGAGAGAACAGGTAATTTGAGTGATTCGTTACTCGTAATACCCGAAACGGTAGTTGCTACTCAGTGAGATGGCGAAGATCACGCTGAAGGGCCGGCCTGAATTGTCGGGGTTGTTGGTGTAATAGTAGGTTTTTTCCCCGTCTTTCCGGAGGCGGTCTCCCAGCGCCATCGGGACCGCGACAGACAATGTGAGGTGTTTTGCTGGAGAGAGGTATATTGCGGGGATGATTTGGCCTGCTTGATCGAGAAACGCCCAGCGGAAGCTCAAACCAAACCCTAGGCCGCCGAGTCCTCCCGGCTCGTAACGGGCGTTTAAGGCTAGGTTAAGTCCCTGCAATATGCTTACGACCGTTTCATCATCCGAGAGAACGTCTACCGTGTCTTTCTCAAGGGCCGAGGCATCTTTTTCGCCGGAATAAAAGACTTCGCCGTTGAGTACGAGTTTGTCGTCAAAGAAAGTCTGAACCGCCCCCAACGTACCGGAAAACGAAATGTCTTCAGGCTCTACTTCATTGAAGGTCAAAGTGTCCCGCTGGGTGTCGTTTAAGAGAACGTTATCATGCGGAACCGAAATCAGTGCCTCGGTATAAAGCTCGGTGGTTTTTAACACCGTCGTTTGCAACGAGAAAAAGCCCCGTAAGGGCATCAAGCGGTGGTGGAAAACGCCGATATCCATATCGACGCGGGGACGAATGATATTGTACTTGAGGCCATAGCCCAAATCATGCGACTGTACGGTGGAAAAATCGTTCACAAAACGGCCCGAAAAGACACCTTCAAAGCCGCCGATGCCGACCGGGACGGTGATTCGGATGTATTTCGGGGAAAAAACGGAATCCAGATCCGCATACGCTGCCGGGATTCGGGCAAGCAGGTTGCTAAACTGAAAGTTATGCGACTGTCCCCAGTTAAGGTCGAATTGCCCGATACGAAAGAACACTTTTTGGGCAAGGTTGTAGTCAAAAAAGAACTCTTTGATCTTCACGTCGGGATCGAGTATCTCAAACTTGACCGACTGCTGTACCCGCAGGGCTTCGGAAAGCTGAATGTCCAGGGCGAGATCGGCAGACATTTGCAAGCCCGGTATGGTAGAGAATTTCGCGCTATCCCGCTTGTCCGCCCAGGGCGCTTCCGATAGTCCCGGCGCGAGAAATCCCCGCATATTGTAATCCGCTTCAATCGAGAACCCTCGGGAGAGGATAACCTGCTGTAACAGATCAAGGGCATCGTCTGAAGTTTCCGCCGATTTTTCGCCCGGTGTCTCGGACGATTCTGGGGATTCGGGCTGCAGGTCGAACAGGCTGTCGATATTGAATGCGGACTCGGTTTCGGCAGATTCCTGCGCCGTGATTGTCGAAACGCCTGACACCGCGCAAAAAACCACGAATAGCAGTACCCGCATCACGCCGGAATGGGGTTTTAGGGACAGCGCCCGGGACTGCGTCCTTTGGAGAGGGGGTAGCGGAAGACCATAAGCCCGTTTGCGGGCGGCGGGCTGGAGCGAGGGGTCGGCAACTTGCCTTGCCGCGGCTTCCCCCTCATAACTTTGAGCAAAAGACGCACTCAAGACCAGCGGTTTCCGGGGGCGGCTCATCGATTGACTTGTTCCAAAAAGGTTTTGGAGAAGACGGAATCAGGCACCTTGTCAAACGAGGGTTTGGTGATGGTGATTTGGGTTTCCTCGTTGACGAATCTGCCGTTGATGGTCGCGCCGCGCAGGGCATCCACCAAGAGGATTTTAGCGGGGACATAACGGCCGCTGACGGTAACGTAGTCGGGGATGGCAGAGGTGCGGAGGAGCTGGCCGGAGAGACTGTAGTCTTCGGTTTTGCGGAGGAGGCCGTGTTCGTCCACCCAGATTTTCATCTTGGGATAGGTAACTTCTTTCGTGGCGGCTTCCAGCGTGAGGACGCGGCAGTTGTACTGGCCCAGCTTGACATCCTCGCCGGTGACGACGCGGTAATCCTCGGAAAGGGTGGAACGGGTGAAGTCCGAATTGCGGGCGTTGGTGTTCTGGAAGCGGTCTTGGTTGCTCGACGAGTTGAAGCGGCGGCTTTCGGGGTCGTAGAACCACAGGGTCTGACCCTGCTTGAGGTAGCCCTGGCCCCGGCTTATGGACGGCTGCATCACAACGATGACATAGGTCTCCGAAGAGTCCCGCCTGAAAACGCCCGCGACAGTCGTGGTGGGCTTGCCGCCCGGCTTGTTCTGCACGATCGTATACTGGGCAGAGAAATCGGTCCCAAAATAGCTGGCCAAGCTGTCAACTTTTTTGAGCAAGTCACTGTCCGGTATCGCCCACAACGCCGGGCACGGCAACAACATCAGAGTCCACAGAACGCGGACAAATCCGCGCCTTTTTACACTTTTATTCATTTCCAATCTCACCTAATAACATACCGATTACCTTGATTCTAACCTCTGGCCCCGGCCCACTAGTTGGCTTGGGCTTCACTTGGGCATGTTGCGTTAAGCAATCGCGGCGTAGTCCTCGGGGGACAGGACACCCTGCGCCTTTATCCCCGCCCCTGCGCTAAACGCAACCCGCAACGCCCATCCTTCGCGCGCCTTCGCGGTTAATTCTTTATCTTTCTGTTTCGACAACTTTAGAATTTAACCGCAAAGGCGCGCGAAGGCGAAGAAGGTTTTTATCGATAAACTCATCTTCCCGCACCCGTCCCCCAAAAAGGGGATACCGCCGTTATTTCCCGTCAAGCCGAAAACTCCCTGCCGGCCGGTAGAAGACTTTCTACCAGCAGATAGAAGATCTTCTCCTAGCAGATAGAAAATCTTCTCCGCGCTTTCCCCGTTACGCCGCCCCCAGCCCCACAGGGGCTTTCCGTGGATACGCCCTGCTGTGAACAGGCGGCGGTATCCCCCTACGGGGGAAGCAAGCGCGTCCTTTCCCAGAATGGGGAACGCGCCGCCCTTTCTTAATACGCCGCCCCCAAGGGAAGCCGTGCTTGCCAAGCAAGCATTCGGGGACCTAGCCTTTCGGACCGGCGGTAAGCATTTCCGGCAAATGTTGCCGGGACGCGGCAAACGCCGGGAACCACACGGCCATAACGAGCATACTATACACGGCAAGCGCATTAAACGCAAGAGGGCCGCCTGAATACCGCGCGGCAAGCCGGCCGTTTTTCATAAAGATTTCAAAGCTCGGTATCCATGTGAAGGAGAGGCGCGAAAGGGCCCCGTTGACGGCCAGCGACAGGACAACACCCGCAATGAGGGACAGCGTGGCCAGCACGAGCGCCTCCAGAATCAGCACAAGGCGGATGTCCCGGCCCTTGAAGCCGATGGCCCGCATCGTGCCGAGTTCCCGCACGCGTTCATGGAGGATGAGCCGGTAGGTGACAACGGCGGACACCAGAATGATGAGCAGCATAACCACATAGAGGAAGTAGGTTAAGAGGTTCATCGCTTCGAGTATCTGCGAAACCTCGGAAAGATAGACGTCCAGGGTGAGCGGGAACACGCGGATGCCGCTCCAGCTTTCGTCCTTTTGCACTCCCCATTCATCCCGGTCTTGGGGCGGCGGCGCGACATTGATCCACTGCCGCAACTCCTGGTAAACGGCATCGCGAGCATCGTCCACATCGGTTTTCGCGGGAAGGAAAATCCCGACGTGGGAAGCGTCCTCCTCCTCAAACTCCGCAAGCCGGTTGAGCGTCTTCCGGGAAACATAGATCTTGTAAAACCCGAAAAGCGAATAGTCCTCGATGATGCCGCCGATGACAAAGCTGCCGGTGTTTTTTTGGTCGTAGCGGGTAAGGACTTCCATGACGAGGCTGTCGCCCCGGACGGCGCCCAGCCGCGAGGCAATCGGCGCGGATATGTAAATCGTGTCGTCCGCCAGTTTGTCGTACACCCCGTCCCGCCAGACGAGCGAGGCAAGATAACCCTTCTCGTTGTCCCAGTCGATACCAACGGTGTATTTCAGGTCAAGTGAGGCCCCGTTGTAGTAGAGCCGCTCGTAACTCATGAGGATCATCCGTTTGACAATATGGGTATAACGGATACCCGAATCGTCAATCGCTTTGATGATGCTTGAGACCGTGCCGAAGTCCATGTGCCTCTCGCGTTCGGAATCCTTGTCCAGGCCTTCCAGCACGATGTCCCCGGCATAGTGGGACTGGGCGGAGTCGTAGACGCTCTCGACCATGCCGTCTTTCTGGGTAACGATGACGGTTACGATGCCGAAGCCGATACACAAGGCCGCCGCCAGAAACAGGTAACGCCGCCGGTAGCGCAGGAGGTATTTCAGCGCAAGCAGAAAAAGGGACGGAAACTGCATAGGCTACCCGTTCTGAACGGCCACAATCGGCGCGATCTTCACGGCCATCTCGACCGGATAGAGCGACGAGAGCACGCTGAGAACCAGCGCGACCAGAAGAGAGAGCAGGGCCAAAGGCGGCGAAAAGGCGATATGCAAAATCTCCCCTCCTAATAGGGAAGAGAGCAACTCGTTTGACAGGCGGATATGTAAGCCGTTCACCATTGCCAAGATCAGTATACCGAGCATAACGCCGAGAATTCCGGCGGTCCCGCCCAGCGCACAGTTTTCCGTGAGGACGAGGAACCGAATAGAACGATCCCGCGCGCCGATGGCCCTGAGCGTGCCGATTTCCTTCGTGCGCCGGAACACGGCGATGAGCAAAATGTTCACCACGGCGAGGATACAGGCTATGCTGACGAGGACCACCCCGGCGTTGAACAGCATCTGTACCAGCAACGCGATGATCGCCGAGCTTCCCGCCGCGAACCGCCAGCCCACCGCCGTCGCGCCGTGGTCATCGAGGGTCTCCTTGATCTTTGCCGTAAACATATCCGCGTTGACGTTGGCCCCCAGCCTCAAAACGATGAAGTTCCAGTCCCCGCCGTCCGCCGCAGCCGCGTTTTCCGCCTCCCGCCGCTCGCTGTTTCCCGCAAGCAGCCCGGAAAGCTCATCGACCAAGGATAAGCCGCCCTCTTCTGCCGCGCCGCCCCCAAGAGCCTCTTCGCCGCCCTTCCCCGTAGGGGAACCGCCGCCCTCTCCCGTTACGCCGCCCCCAAGGGAAGCCCCTTCGGGGCCGGGACCGAATACGGAGTCCAGCGCGGGCCCTTGTCCCAAAAGCGAAAGCGCCTCCTCGTCAACCTCGACATCGGATGTGGCGATCTGCACGGCGGCCAGTACCCGCACCGTCTGCGCGTCGGCAAGAACGACCTCGTTCAGGTAGGCGGTCGGGTTGGTGTAACGGTATATGCCAACGAGGGGCGCTTCCCGTATCTTGAACCCGGTCTCCCCGGCGTTTGTGAAGAGAAGTGGCTCGCCGATACGCAGTTTCTGCCCGGCCCGTTTTTCAATCGCCTGAGCCTTCTCCGCCGTTACCATCGCGCCAAACTCCCCCGACCTAAGAAACCGCCCCTCCAGAAGCGCGATGCCGGGAAAAGCGTCAAAGTAAGCGTCCCCGTCCACCCCGCAGAGCAGAGCGGCCTCCTTCGTCCCCAGCACTTCGAGCGCGGCGCTCCCGGAAACCTGACTCACGACGTGCGACACTTCGGGGAACGCCTGTAAGTATTCGACCAGCGCGGAATGGGCGGACAGCACAGGCACGGTGAAATAGTTGTCGATGATCGGCGTATTCGCGCCGAAAAGGTTCATCGTAACCTCGCCCTTTTCTTCTATTAAAATATCCCCGGTGATGTTGTCCACAAAACTCCGCCTCAGCCCCCGGCTGCCGTTGCCCGTGATACTGTTCCCGATAAAAAAGAGCGCGGTGATAACGCCGATGAGCAGCACGATGCTGGCGGAGTTTTTCTTGTTTCGCAGAATGTTCCGCAGGGCTATCAGGAATATCACTGCCGCTTCTCCGAACGAACGGTCCCGTCTTGCAAGAACACGATGTGGTTGGCCATCTCCCAGATCGTGGGGTCATGGGTGGAAAAGATGAACGTCGTGCCGTTCTGCCGGTTCACCCTCTGCATCAGCGTAAGAATCCGTTCCCCGTTGGCCGAATCAAGGTTTGCCGTCGGTTCATCCGCGATGACGATCTTGGGACGGCACACCAGTGCGCGGGCAATCGCCACCCGTTGCTGCTGCCCCCCCGAAAGCTCCGAGGGCTTGTGCTTCATCCGGTCGGCAAGCCCCACATGGTCAAGCAACTCCTCAACATAGTTCCAGCGCTCCGCCTTCCCCGGCGGGTCGGGCCCCAGAAGCAACGGCAACTCGACATTCTCAAACACATTCAGCACCGGCAGCAGGTTAAACGACTGAAACACGAACCCGATAGCCGACTGCCTGAGCGCCGTCCGCTCTTCCCGTCCCAGCGACCCGGCATCCTTCCCGTCTATCGTTACCGTCCCCTGTGTCGGCATGTCGATGAGCCCGGTAATATTCATCACCGTCGACTTCCCCGACCCCGAAGGCCCCGCGACCGCCACAAAGTCCCCCCTGCTAATCTCAAGATTAATCCCCTTAAGCGCGTCGAGGGTGAGTTTCCCAACAGAATACGTTTTCCAAATATTATGCAGCCGAACAATCACCCCGCTATCATAGCACATTGAACGCCGCATTGCTAGCGGGGGAAACCCCTACGGAGAATGGATAATGGAAAATGATAGGAGTAAACCGTGCAGTCTCCAAAACGCGCTCATTATCCATTTTCAATTATCAATTTTCCAATTTCCTCGTAAGGGGGAACCCCCCCTGCTTCGACCTTGTCCCCGTCCGTTTACCAGAGGAGGTTATATAACCACGAATCTTCACGAACAGACATGAACGGCGCCTGGCAACCTTCATGCTCTGCTTTAATTCGAGTAAAACACAGCCAATCAACACTCCTGTGGTTATTCTGGAGGTCAAGCTGAGGATTGAGGTAGTGTTCAGGAGGGCAAGACAAACACCGATTATTCGGGTAAGATTGTGATGGTAAGAGTGATGCAAAGGATCGTTATACTGACAAGCGCGTTTGCCGCCACTGTGCTGCTCCTCGTGGCGGCGGCAGGCGGGTTTTTTTTCTATCTCAACACCCCGCCCGGCAAGGAGTTCCGGCCAACAGACGGCGTTAGCGTTACCGATGAGGGAGAAGCCCGCGTTGAAGTGCATGAAGGGGAGAGTGCCGGTTCCGTGGGCCAAAGGCTGGAAGATGCCCTCCTCATACGTTCCGCTTTTCTCTGGAACATCTTGAGCCGCCTTGATGAAGACCACATCAGGCAGGGAGTCTATGTCGTGACCGGGCCTCTGTCCCTCACCGCGATGCGTGCCCTGCTCAAGACGGGCCGCCAAGAGATGGTGCGGATAACCATCCCGGAGGGGGTCACGATCTCGAAAACGGCGCGTATTCTGGAAAATGGCGGTATCTGTGCGGCGGACGACTTTCTCGCGGCGGCTTCCGACCCGAAGTTCCTCGCCGAATACCATATCCCCGCCGAGTCCGCCGAAGGCTATCTCTTTCCCGACACCTATCTCTTTCCCCGCGGCTATCCGGCCCGCCTTGCGGTCCAAACGATGGCCGACAACTTATTCAAACACTTGGAGGAAATCGTGGGAGTGCGCGGGCCCGCTGTCTGGGAAAACGCCGCCGAACTGCACCAAAAAATCACCTTGGCCTCGATTGTCGAGCGGGAATACCGGGTAAACGATGAAGCTCAGGTCATGGCCGGGGTCTTTTACAACAGGCTGGAACGCGGTATGCGGCTTCAGTCCTGCGCGACAGTCGAATACATCATTACCGAAATCGAGGGCAAACCGCACCCCACCCGGATTTTCTTCCGCGACCTCGAAATCCAAAACCCCTACAACACCTACCGGGTCTCCGGCCTCCCTCCCGGCCCGATTTCCGCTCCCGGACAAGTCGCGCTGGCCGCCGTTTACCACCCCGCCGCCACCGATTACCTCTACTTCCGCCTCGCCGATGCGGACGCTGGCCGCCACACCTTCTCCCATACTCTGGAAGACCACAACAACGCGGTGGTACTTTACACGAAAGCCGGTGCCGGTCAGTGATGGCTCGACAGTTCCGCTTGTTGTGAAGATGCGGGGGCTGACCCTCGGCACTATCCCTTAACTTGTTGACAGAGGGAGACTTTCCCCTCTTTATGTTTTTGGGCAGAAGCACTATAAGGTGATTCTTTCTGAAAATCCGTTTTGTTTTTTTGAAGTCTCCCGCGCTTTTAACTTTTCGATAGACCGTTTGAAAATCATGTCGGCATCGACGGCCTTTTCGGGAGGCGGTACGGGAACGAAGCCGGCGGCATCCGACGAACGGAATAATTTTGCCGTATTGGTTTTGTATGCCCAACTGTCGGCACTGTTTAAAAAGTAGTCAAGCACGGAGAGCACGGAAAGGGTATAGTAAATAAGCGACACATTGGTTCTATGCTCTTTGCCAAGCAATGCGTTGAGTCGCTTAGACAGCGGGTTCTCCACCTGAAATATATACTTGTCCCAGGGATTATTTATTGCGGCGCAGGACGCATGGGCGGAAGCGCCGCCTGCCTGCATCGCTTTTTCAATTTCTCCCGCAATGATGGTAAAATCCTGACGCAGGGTGCGGATTTTCGGAAACGCCGGGGTAATGTCTTTTTTATGAACAAAAGCCTGTGAAAACATATCGATCTTCAACAGGGGAAAAAGAAAAAGCCGGGCGGTCCAGTTTAATTCTTCGCGGATTTTCATGGCATACACTTTTTGCTTTGGTTCGAGCGGGGTATAAAACAGCTTGGCAAATTCCGCGAGTCGCGGAAGATACATTCGATCCAACCCGCCCTCAATTAATTTATGCCATTCGTCAATTATCTCAAAAAATTCCGTCAGATCGAAATCGGTTTCGTTGAATGAAATGAACCGGAATCCATAGAACAGTTCTTCGAGAATATGCATAAGGATAAGCGCCTGTAACACCGGATTTTCAGGATCAATAATATCCTCGTTTCTCTTGAGCGAAAACGGTTTCGCGAAATAATGATAGATGTCGGGAAATGTATCAAGGCGGTCCCAACCGGCCTCCGGGAAAAGCTGCTCCAATACGCCCAGTCCGCGCTGAACCGCATTAGGTTTATCCTGCGTCAAAACCTGCGATTCCCCATTTCCGGTATGCGGCAAACCAGACGGCGCGTCTTCCCCGCTATCCTCCTCCGCATGGCCGTTACCGGCGGTATGCGCGTTAGCGGCATCGGCGGGATTGACCGGCAGGACAATCTCTTCGGGAGTAATGCCAAGAAACGCCCGAATTTCCTCTTTGCACTCGGAAAAAAAAGCGCCGTACGGCAGATAAACAGGGGAAACGAATTTCATCAACAACGGATAAAGCCGGTAACGGGTATCCTCGTTCACCTCGTTAAACAACATAACAATTTCATCCTGAGTTTTTTTGTTCGTTTTCGTATCGGCTTCGTTTTGCAGTATACAATCAAGATCCTTGACCGCTTTCACCAGGTGGATTTCAGGTTCAAGAAATTCCAGTATAAAAAGCGGCCGGTAAAACGCTTTGATGATCCCCTTGAAATCGGACACGACCACCGACCGGGGGCGGCTCTGAAGGCGGCTTAACAACGAGGATATTTTTTCCACATCCCAATACCGGATAACATCCAAAACGGAAAACGCAAACGGAAATTCCTGTTTCAATTTCTTGTTTCGGACAGTATTGTTTCTGGGAAGAATCAAGCGTACTTTGTTGACCAGTTTTTTAAGAGGCAGAAAATAATCGTCCATCTTTGAGGTAACAAAAAATCTGTTCACCACATCAGGCGGTGTCTTAAAAAAAGCGAGCTTTGAACGAAGCGTCTGCGTCCATGTTTTAATTTTGAATTCAACCTTGGCTTCATGGACATCCATTTTGACCCGTTCCCGATAGTCCAATTCTCTGACAGCAAAGGGTTGAGCGGTGTCAAGAAGGGCATCCTCATCTTCGGCAACCCCAGCCGTTTCGACGCGATGCGTCGGCGTTTGTTTTGCATAAGGCCGATTCCAGCCGTTCTTCACTTGGGCTTCCGGTTTCTTGGCGCGAACTTCCCCGACTTCGCCGCCTAAAACCTTCATCATGAACTTGGCGTCTTTCTCGTCTTTGACATCCAGCCGCGCCCGTGTTTGTCTGAGTTCATCTTCCCCATAAGTAAGTTTTGCCATGCTTTCAGTATAACGCCTTTTTGCAAAAAAGAAAATCGGGAATATAAACGAGACTGTTTTGTTGAATCGGCCTTGACAGAACGCCCAAAATATCCCATACTATTCGAGGAGGCTTTATGTCCAGATATAATCCGCAGGAACTTTCCGATTTTGCCTTTTATTACGGGTTCCATTACGCTATTTGTAAGCTTGATGTCTTAATCAAGGATTTCAGGCTTGATATGGAGCGCGGATTGCGCGGGGAAAAGTCCTTCATGCCGATGCTTCCTACGTATCTGAGTCCGGCGGCGCGAGTTCCGGCGGGAAAAAAAGTCTTGGCATTGGATGCGGGGGGAACGAACCTTCGGGCGGCACTGGCGCGCTTTGATGCGGCGGGAAAGGCGACGGTGGAACACGTGGAGAAGGCGCCGATGCCGGGGACGCGGGGGCCAATCGGCAAGGAAGCGTTTTTTGACGAGATTGCCGCGCTGGCCGCTCCTATTCTTGAGGGAAATCCGGGGGGTATTGGGGGAATCGATGGGATCGGGTTTTGTTTTTCCTATCCGATGGAGATGACGGCGGAGGGGGACGGCATCCTGCTCGCGTTCAGCAAGGAGGTTGACGCGCCGGAGGTGATCGGACAGGCTATCGGCAAGGGGTTGCGCGAGGCGCTTTTCCGGCGGGGTGTGCGCTATTCCGGCAGGATTGTACTATTAAATGACACGGCATCGACCTTGTTGTGCGGGCTCGCGTCCATTCCGGCGGCAGCGGACATTGATGTCGGGATCGGGGGAGATGACAAATGGGGCGTTTCGGGTGCGCCGGTCATCGGGTTTATTCTGGGAACGGGGTTTAACACGGCGTATCCCGAAATATGTATCCCCAAGATTCAGTTTAATTCGCCGGACGCGCCGCAGATCGTTGTCGCCGAATCCGGCAATTTTTACTTCCGTTACCGGGGGCGGCTGGACATCGAATATGACGCGACCACGAAAACCCCCAGCGGTTACACGACGGAAAAGGCGAGCGCGGGGGCGTATCTGGGGCCTCTTTCCGTCCATATCCTGAAACAGGCGGTCAGGGATGGTGTGTTGAAGTTCCAAAAACAAGACGAGTTTTTAAGCTGGCCGACACTTGAAACCAAAGATCTCAACGCCTTCATGCGTTTTCCACTTGCCAAAGAAGGAAAGATCGCCGCGTTATTTGGCGATGACGATTTGGACGCGCTTTCTTCCCTCATCTACCTTGTTTCGATCATCACGCGGCGGGGCGGCCTTGTCTCGGCGGCTGTTCTCGCGGGAACGGCGCGGCATATTACGGAACGGACATTCCCCCGTCCGTTCACGCCGGTCAGGATCGCCGTCGAAGGGACAACGTTTCTGATTTACAAGGGAATGCGGCAGGCGCTTGAGTCGTATTTGTACACGATGCTGAGCGGGGACAACCCTGTTCCCTATGTCATCACTCCGGTGGAGAGCGCGTCACTGAGCGGCGCAGCGGTCGCGGCCCTGTGTAAGAATTAATGAAGAAAAATCGTTCGACCAGAAAAAAAAGATTCCTCCAGATACCGCTCGGTTTTGCGGTTTTTTTGGGGCTCGCGCTTCTCGCCGCGTCTCCGGTTCCAGAGGAAACCGTGCTGGAAAAGGGCTGGATACGGTCGTTCGAGAGCTTGTATATGGAAAGCGGCGTGGGCGGCGATAATTCTGAACTGTTCCCTTTTGAGATCGTCCACCGGGACACGATCCGGTTCGGGTATTTCAACCGGGAAGGCGTTTTCTCGATGAATCGCGTTACGCAAAAAAACCTTTCCTTGTCCGAAAGCCGGTTTGCCGAATATGAGGCGGTCCCCCGCCGTCTTGAAGTGAAAAACGCCGCCGATGAAACGATCTCGCGCTTTGAAAACACAAACGGGTATCCGCTTTTTTTGAATGGTTTAAATGAAAAAACGTATCTGGTACGTTTTGAGCAGAGCGCCGTCTCGGAAATCTCAGAAGGCGGCGATGTGCTGTGGACATACACCTTCGCCTCGCCGGTTACCTGCGTTGCGGGCGCACAGGGCCGTCTCCTTGTGGGAACACTCGATGGTACCGTTGAGCTATTGGACGAGAAGGGAACCCGCGTTTTTTTCTTCGAGACGGGTGGTTCGCGGATAACCTGCGTCTACGGGGCGGCCGTTTCGCGGGATCTTTCCCGCATCGCCGTCATATCGGGCTTGGATGACCAGCGGTTTTTGTTGTTCGAGCAGTCTGCGGGGTCGTACCGGGTAACATACCACGAGTTTATCGGGGACGGTAAACGGCGGCCCGTGCGGATTCAGTTTATCGACAACGACACCCGGCTCGTCTTTGAACGCGACGAGGGGCTGGGGTTGTTCGAGATTAAATCACGGACGAGTCACCGCATTCCGCTTGACGATGAAATCGCCGCGATTGACGGCGAGGGCGGCGACGGGCTTCTCTTTCTTGTTACCCGTGGACAGGAAGGCCGCAACTATTTAATCGGCGTGAAATATCCGGCATCCGTGATTATGAAAACGCCGTTTCAGAGCGAGGCGGTCTTTCTGCGCCGGGCGGGTAACGATTTGTTTGTCGGTTCCGACCGGAATTTGGCGTTATTCTCCATTGCCGGGAAGTGAGATAGGGATTCTGCCACTGTTAACTTTATGAACCTTATTCCGCAATGTCTTTAGCGCAGCCGGTACACCCGCACCCGCAAGCGGTTTTGCCCTTGCGGGCATTGGCAATCATTCGTGCCTCAATGAAAGCCAGACCCGCAAAGACGGCAATGCCAACCACAATAGTTCCGGCGTTATCCCTTAAAAAATCCACATATCCTCCTAAGCGGCATCACGGATACCCGAAGGCCGCGTTGCTTTTCCCGGCTTCCGTACGAAGAGGAATACCAGCAGTGCCAAGACCGCGAAGCCCGCCATCGTTCCGATGCCGAAACCGCCGTCCGCAAAGAACGTCCCCAACAGGTAGATGATAAGCCCCAGCATGTAGTCGTAAACAAGCTGGTATGACACCGCAAAGGCCCCCCAGATTTCCGCTCCTTCTTCACTTACCTCGGCAAAGCCGTAGAGCACCCCCATCGTTCCGGTCACGTTTTCTTTTGCCACGAGTCCGGTAATAGCCGCCACGGTCGCGCCTCAAGTACCGAAACCAAGCGGCACAAAGATAAAGGCGATAGAAGAACCCAGCAATGCCAAAAGCCGTTGTTCATCTCCTCCACCATGCCAAAACCGTCTTCAGTAAAACCAAATGACTACTGCGGAAATCAGCATGACGGATCCCGCTTTCCTGATGAACGACCCGCCCCGTTCCTCCATACTGCGGAAGACATTTACCGCGCCGGGAACAATTGAGGGCGTTATACAATTACACAACACGGTACGGCGCCAATAAAGGTCCCGCCTTTTTATTCAAGCATCAGCGCCGTGGTACTAAGGCGCGGAAGGTCTTTACCGGCAGTCGCGCCTTTTATCGCCAATTCGTCTGTTTTGTCAGCTTTCACAGAAAGCCGCCTTCAAGACCGCTTGTAAAGCCACCCGGCTGTCAAATCAGCGCGCCTCTATCCTTATTCGCCTCAGCGGTTTACCAACCGCCTTCGCTTTCGCGGTTAATTCCTTACCTCTTTGTCAACTGACAGAACTTCCCCAAATACAAATGAGTTTTGGAACAGGCTCAAGGGTAAATTTTTTTTTGGAAATTATTGAAAAAAAGAGAAAATTTGAAGATGATGAAATGGCTTGTCTGCTCATTTGAAAAGAAAGCGATAGGAATTTCTGTGAAAGGCGGCCCTATTGACACCACGCGCATTATATTACAAAATAGCGGCTTTGGAGGTTGCTATGTCAATACATATCGCGGCGGGGCCGGGCGAAATTGCGGAGTCGGTTATTCTTCCCGGAGACCCGTTACGGGCCCAGTTTATCGCCGAGAACTTTCTGGAAGATGCGGTTCGGTATACGGATGTTCGCAATATGTTCGGGTTTACCGGCACGTACAAGGGGAAAAAGGTGTCCGTACAGGGTACGGGCATGGGAATTCCGTCGATTTCGATCTATGTGAACGAGCTTTTTAGGGATTACGGGGTAAAACGCGCCATCCGTACCGGAACGGCGGGTTCTTTGCAAAAGGACGTTGCTATTCGTGATATAATACTAGCGATGAGCGCGTCCACCGACTCGGCGGTCAACGGGATTCGTTTCGGGGGCAGGTTTTTTGCGCCGTGCGCGAGTTTTTCGCTGTTGAAGACGGCCCACGACATCGCGGCACAGAAAAATATGCCGGTCAAGGCGGGGAACATTCTTTCTGCCGATAGTTTTTACGCCGAGGATCCCGACGAATGGAAACTGTGGGCGAAGTTCGGTGTGCTGGCCGTCGAGATGGAGACGGCAGAATTGTACACGCTGGCGGCAAAGTACAACCGCGAGGCACTCACGATTCTCACTATTTCCGACAGCTTGATAACCGGCGAGGCGACCTCAAGCGAGGAACGGCAGAAAACGTTTACCCGAATGATGGAGATCGCGCTGGAAACGGCGGTTTCATAGGAACTGTGGGGACTGTCCGTATCGGTTGCGCCGTGGACAATGCGCGAGATTACAACAACGTGGTGGCATTATCTAACTTATCATTTTCTTACGATTCCCGGCCGGTGTTCAAAGGGCTTTCTCTTTCTTTCGGCGACTGCTGGACGGCGCTCATCGGGGCAAACGGGACAGGAAAATCGACGCTCGTGAAACTAATCGCGGGCGGTTTTTCTCCTGATTTAGGCGGCATAACACGGGGCGGCGAGGTTGCCGTCTGTGACCAAGACCGCGAGACATTGCCGGACTGCTTTTCCGATCCTGAAATCGTCAACGACCGCGCTTTCTTCGCGTTACTGGCCCGTCTCCAGATCGGCGACGATTGGGCGGGCCGGTGGAAAACCTTGTCGGGAGGCGAAAAAAAACGCTGCGTCATCGCCGACATTCTCATCCGCAAACCGGCCGTCCTCATCTTGGATGAACCGGCCAACCACATCGACGAGCCAACGATGCAACTGCTGATAAACGCGCTCTCGACGTTCGAGGGAACGGGGATCGTCGTGTCGCATAATATGGCTTTTCTCAATATGCTTGCCTCATCCACCGTGCTGCTCGTTGCCGGGCCGCCAGATACCGGGTCGCATGCGTTTATGTTTTCCGCGCCGCCGCAAGAGGCGTTGGCCGAATTTGAGAAAGAACAGGAAGGACGGCGGGAGCGGAAGCAACAGTTGACCCTTGAGTCAAGAAAAATCGAACGGGCAAAGAAAGACGCGGTAGAGGAGGCGGCGCAGAAGAAGAACAAGATGTCGAAAAAGTATCTAGACATCCACGATTCCGACACCCGCGCCAAAGTGAACTTAGCCCGTCTTTCAGGCCGCGATAAGACCGGTGGCAAGAAAGTCGCCGCATTGTCGGCGGTGTTTGCAAAAAAAGAGGCGGATTTGCAGAACCTGAACGCCCTCGGCCTTCGCAAGACCGGGGCCGGACTCCGGGGCAAGAAAAGCGAGCGTCCCGTCCTGTTTTATGCGGAAGCGGGTGAGCTGTCTGTTGCGGGCGGCGTGTACACGCTGGAACATCCCGTGCTGGAAGTGCGGAACGACTCCCGCATCGTCATTACAGGCGGCAACGGTTCGGGCAAAACATCCCTCCTTGAACACATCGCGTCTGTCGTGCGGAGCGCGGTAAGCCAGGGCGGACCTTCGTGCTGGTATCTGTCCCAAGAGTTAAGCGAAGAAAGCCGCGACACCGCCTTAACAACCTTAAACGCGCTGAACGAAAAGGAAAAGGGCGAAGTGCTGTCGCTGGTCTTCAGGCTGGGAAGCGAGCCCTCCGCTTTCCTTACCACGCGCCGCTTGAGTCCCGGCGAAGCCCGGAAGTTCTTTTTCGCGGAAGCGATGCGGCGGGGAGTCTCGCTTATCCTGCTTGACGAGCCGACCAACCATATCGACACGGTTTCGATGGACGCTTTGGCCGCCGCGATTCAGGAATTTGAAGGCGCGGTGGTACTTGTTACACACGACCGTGTTTTTGCGGAAAAGATAGGAACCGTTTTTTGGAGTATGAAACGCCATGGCGGCAGAGGACAGATCATCATTGAGTCAAGGAGAAAAATATGACGCCACCAAATGTCAGTTCCCGTTTTGGGAAACACGTAGAACACCATATCATCAGTCTCATGTTGCAAGAAGGGCTGGACGTATACCTGCCGGTCATGGACAACAACGGTGTCGATATGGTTGTGAAAAGACCGGACGGGAAGTTTGTCGAAGTACAGATCAAGGCGCGTTCCAAAGGTTCCAAGTGTCCCGCATTCTTCCCCGACATCCGACACAATGGCCCCAAATCGCATTTTTGGTTCGTCTTTTATATTGCGCAATTTGACACCATGATTGTTCTTTCCTCGCGGGAATTTCTCCTGCATTCCAACGACGCAAAACAGGGAAGAAAAGACTGGTCGCGGCAGATCCGCTTCGACGGCAGAATCGAAGGCCAACCCTGCATCCAGTCGAAGTATCGCAAATACATCGTTAACGATTTTAGCCGCCTCCTCAAAGAAGATTAAGGCGCGTCCACGCATTATAGCGCTTCTCCAAACATAAGGAGGGGGAAGCCCCCGGCAGACCCCGCCACAGATAATAATCACAACGGCGGCCGAAGAAAAAACTGAGGAACGGCGTTCCGGCGCCACTGCCCCGGACAGGGTCTTGGCTTGCCCCGGTCAGGGACCCCTGTTTCTCCAATTCTATACGGAGGAGAAGGAAATGGCAAGAAGGCATGCGGGAATCGATCTGGCGAAGAGGGCGATGGAAGTGTGTGTCCTGGAGGACGGCACGGCACGGGGAACTGCCCGTGGAGCTTCAGGGATACGCCGGGCTGCTTGAGGGACGGCTCACAATATTTGAGACGCGGCTGGAGGGGATGAAGGAGAAAGCGGCGGAGCGGGTGAAGAGCGATAGTCCGGCGCCGCATATCTTGAGTATTCCTGAGACAGGGATAGAAACAGCGGGGGCGCTGCCGGCGTGTCTGGGGGACGGGAGCCGGTTCGGCGGCACCGGACAGGCAGCCGGTTACGCGGGGCTTACGCCTCGGGCGGATTGTTCGGTGGAAACGGAGCGGTACGGGGGCATAGCGGGGAATCAGTTTTACCGCCCGATCCGGGGGGTAGTCCTTGAGGGGGTATGGGCGATGGCGGGGAGCGGAACGGGGCCGTTGTTTAAGAAATACGGGGAATTAACGGGGAGGATGGGCAAGAAAAAAAGCGCGGCGGCGCGGAAGATGGCGGGGCTGGCATGGCTGCTGATGAAACGGTGGGAGTATTACTGTGGGATGAGTAACGAAGCTTTGGCAAAGAAGCTGCGTTATTATAAAATAAAAAAGTTGGTGGAAGAGGAGGTTTCTGCTTGACAAAATAAATAGGATAAACACAGATTGCGCCATATATGGCGACACGGACGAGACGGATACACGCGGATAAAAGGGGGGCGCAGATTACACAGATTAAGAGCGTTCCGGTGTGAACAATCCGCGGTTCTTTGTGATCCGTATGTCCGTTTGGGCAGTCCTCTCTTGCGGCCATCTTGGGATGGGATTGCGGAGGGTGGCTGTGTCTCCTTTTGGGCTGTAAATCGGGCGAAATTTCGCCGGTTAGCCGGGCGGGGGCGCGGGTTTGGGGGAAACTATCAACGAAAAATGGTTCCCTCTTGCCTTTCCATTCCGGCGGGGGCTGCCCCAAGACAAGGTGTAGGCAATAGCCGCCGGAATCTTCGTTCTCGCCGACTTTTCCACCGCCGCCCAGTCCACCTCCTCCGCCCCCTCAGGCGGCCCTTCCCACAGGATATCCGACTCATACCGTTCTCCCCACACGTGCCCCCTTCGTCCCGTCCGCGCGTTGAACCGTGCCGAAAACGTCTGCTTCAACCACTGCATTATCTTCGGCAGTTTGAGGCCGTCGTCGGGCTTGATATAGAACATGAGCCACGCCCCTTCAAGCCGGAGCCCGCGCATTTCGAAGCCGTAGCGGCCTTTCGTCTCACGGAGGACGCGGTGGAACAGCACTTTCGCCTCCGGCAACCGGAACAAGGGCTCCTCGATATTAACCGCCGTCCGTACCTCGTA
>JAIRNN010000098.1 GCA_031257995.1 Spirochaetaceae bacterium
CTCCCCTGCGGCCATCTTTGGCCTGTGTGATCGAGGCTGGCTGTAACTCCTTTTTGGGTTGTAAAGTGGGCGGTTATCCCGGCGGAGACGCGGGTTGGGCGGCGTTGTGGGCCGAAAACCGGGTTGTTATTGTCATCCCGGGCGACCTAAGGCTGGCCCACGTCAAAGTGTAGGCCATTGCCCCCGCTATCGGCGTGTTTGCCGACTTGTCTATCGCCGCCCAGTCTGCCTCTTCCGCATACTCAGGCGGCTCCCCGTCCAAGATTACCGACTCGTACCGCTCCCCCCAAACGTGCCCCGTCCGTCCCACGATTATGTTGAACCGCAGGGAAAACGTTTGTTTCAGTAGCTGCATTATCAGCGGAAGCATAAAGCCGTCTTCGGGCTTGATATAGAACGTGAGCCATGCCCCCTCGAGTTTTAGCCCGCGCATCTCAAAGGGATAACGCTTCTTGATCTCGCGGAGCACACGGTGGAGCAGTACTTTCGTCCACGGCAGCCGGAACAGCGGCTCGCCGATATTGACCTCTGTTCCTACTTTATACCAGACATTCTGGTCTAACTGTCTTTTCTTTTTCATACACTATATATGCGGTTGTCAGCCGTGTTGCTTTAATTTGACGGGGAAAAAGGGCGAAAAAGATGAAAAAATCGTGAATTGGAAACAGATTTTATCTCTATGCGTTTATCCTGGGATAGCGCTGAGAGACTCCCCGCTATCGCGCGGAACAGCGGGAGGCATTGATAACGAATAGGGCCATGAACAGGCCTACGGGAAAAGAGGGCTTGTATGCGCCACGATCCCATAGTATAATACTACAATTGTCAAGGAAACCCCGCTGTCTGCGGATTATCGGGGATTTTCAGGGAGGCTAAAGGATGATAACAACAAAGACGGCTTTTACAACGGAGATAGACGATGTTGACGCGGCGGTTCGTTCGCTGCTTGAACAATTGGATATCGAACATTCGCTGCTTGCCCATTCGGTGGGTGTCCTTACCTGCTTTCGGGACTTTATTTCCGGCGGCGTGGTCAAGGCGCTGAGCGATGCCCTCCCTTTTGACGTTGTTGGTTGCGGATGCATCGGGAGCGGCTGTCAAGGCGCGGCCGGCGAGATGCAATTGGTGCTCACGGTTTTTTCAAGTGATGACGTTGTGTTTTCGACAGGTGTCTCGGAGTCGCTTTCCGGCGGCGGCAACCCCTTCACCGATGCGTATACGAAGGCTCTTGCGGGCCTTCCCGATCCGCCCAAACTCATCCTCTTCTATTCGCCGCACCTGTCGGGAATCGGCAACGACAAGACACTGGGCCTTTTTTCAGAGGCCGCGCCCGGCGTACCGATCTTCGGGACAATCTCCTCAAGTTTTGAGTTTCAAACCGACAAGTATAGTACGCCGGTCGTTTTCAACGGCGAAGTATACGATGACAATGCGGGCTTCATCGTGCTGTCGGGGAACGTGCGCCCCGACTTCTATGTTACCGCCCTTGCCCCGCAAAACCCCCAGAAATCAAAGGCCGTCATAACCAAAACAAACGGTACGCGGGTGCTTGAGATTAACAACAAATCACCGGTGCTCTGGCTGCGCGATGTCGGCATCGATGATGACTCGTTTGCAACGCTCGCCTCGTTCCCGGTTATCGTTGACTACCGAGACGGGACGGCGCCCGTTCCGCGCGCGTTCTTGGTTGCCCCCAACGGGGAATTGATTTCCAGTCTATACATACACGAGGGTGTCGGCATATCGTTGGGGGAAATGAACGACAAGGACGTTATGACGACAAGCACCGCGCTGGTAAGAGAGATCGCGGCGAACAGCAAGGGGAAATCATTTGTTCTTATGCACTCCTGTCTTTCCCGTTTGTTTGTTTTGGGCGTGGACACGACAGCCGAGATGGAAATGATTCGCAGTCACATGGCCGGTACGGTTCCATTCCATTTCTGCTATTCGGGTGGGGAGATTTGCCCGATTCGCAAAGAAGGCGGCGAGGAGATAAACCGTCTGCACAACTTTAGTTTTGCCGCCTGCGCACTGTAGCGCGCTATGCGCGGATGGAAAATTGATAATTGAAAAGGGAAAATGGTTGAGGATTGAATACTGCTCGTTTCATTCCTATCATTTTCCATCATCCATTTTCAATTCTCCAAAAGGGAAGAGGGGGAGACTTCCCCCTTCTTGTATTTTCTTAACGAGCGTGAAAACAGGGAGAAAGGTGCGGAAACGATGGATATACTTGAACATACTGAAGCGGCATTTCTCGCCTTGCAAAAAGAGAACAAGCGGTTAAACCGCGAATTGCTTCTGGCGCGTGAAACGCTGGAACGGATTAAGCGGTTGTCCCGCGCAAAAGATCAGTACGCCGACATTATTCATGCGGAACGCGAAAAGCAGACTCGCTATATCAATCTTGTCTTTGAGAATTCGCCCAACGTCATCCTGTTGCTGGACAAGGACCGGCGCATCACATACGCCTCCCATGTGTTTCTGAAAAGAACCGGCATAAATAGTTTTGATTTGATTAACGGTATGCTGCTAGCCGAGATTTTTGCGCGTTATATAGACCATGAAACGTTGGACTATCTCCTTGCGGCGTTTAGAAAAGCGGTGCAGGACAAGACAAGTGTGACGTTGGAAAAGAGCATCGACTTTGAGGGGAAGGGCGCATACTCTTTCTACCAGATTCACTTTACGCCTATGTTCGACGATTCTGGGGTGTACACCGGCGCGTTGCTGCTCTTTAGCGATATGACGGAAATGATGCGGGCGAAAGAAAACGCGGAAAAGGCCAACAACGCGAAGTCTATGTTTCTGGCGACGATGAGTCATGAAATACGAACGCCGCTTAACGCGATTATGGGGTTTACGGAGATTGAGCTTCAGAAGAGTCAGCCCGAAAGTACGACCGAGAATCTTGAAAAAATCCTTGCGGCGGGCGAAGACCTCATGCACATTATCAACGACATTCTGGATATTTCAAAGATAGATGCGGGCAATTTGGAAATCATATCCAAGGATTATATGCTGGGGAGCGTGATTAACGACTCGATCATGCTCAATATTGTGCGTATCAAAAACAAGCCCATCGTGTTCAACGCGCATATCAATCCCGAGCTTCCCAGCCATCTCTCAGGCGACAGTCTGCGTATCAAACAGGTCGTGAACAATCTACTTTCCAACGCCTTCAAATACACGAAGGAAGGGCGGGTCGATTTTACGGTGGATTTTCAGCCGACCAAAAACAAAGACGTTATCAACATTGTTTTTTCGGTGAGCGATACCGGTGTCGGCATCAAAGAGGAAGACAAACAGAGAGTGTTCTCCGAATATACGCAGCTCTATACGAAATACAACCGTTCCATCGAAGGAACGGGTCTCGGTCTCTCCATAACCAAGAAGATTCTTGCGCTGATGGGCGGCACTATTTCTTTCGAGAGCGAGTGGAACAAGGGCAGCACGTTTACCGCCAGCTTTCCGCAAAAGGTGATAAATCCCGCGCCTCTGGGAGAAGAAGCGGTGCGGCAGATGCAGTCGATGAACTTTACCGGCAACGACGTGAAAACAAACAAGCATATCAAACGGGCGTGGATGCCTTACGGAAAGGTGCTCATGGTTGACGACGTTGCCGTAAACCTTGACGTTGTACGCGGCCTTCTTTTGCCCTACGGCCTTCAGGTGGAGACCGTTTTGAGCGGGCCGGAAGCGATTGAACGGGTGCGAAAAGGGGAGCCGCGTTTTGACATCGTGTTTATGGACCACATGATGCCCGATGTTGACGGCGAAGAGGCGACGCGCATTATACGGAACGAGATAGACACCGATTACGCGCGAACGGTTCCCATTGTCGCGCTTACGGCAAACGTGATGAAAGAAAACCGCGACCATCTTTTGCGGCATGGTTTTACCTCGTTTTTGTCCAAGCCGATCGACATTCTCGCCCTCGACAAGATCTTAAACGAGTTTGTCCGTCATAAAACGCCGGAACAAACAGCCGAGACGGTGGACGAAAAGGATGAAGCGGGCGCAGACGGCGAAAAGGACGAGGAGGACAAAAAGGACGCCGCGAAACCGGAGGGGACGATTTCCCTTGAACATGAATATATCGAAGGGCTGGATATAAAGGGGGGATTGGCGCAGTACGGGTCGGCGGCGATCTACCTTGACATTCTTTATTCATACATAAAGCATGCGCCGGAGTACGGCAGGGAACTAAACGGGCTCGTCAGCGACCGCGCCCGGCTACCCGACTATGCCGTCAAGGTGCACGGGCTCAAGGGCGCGAGTTACGGCATCTGCGCGAAACCCTTTGGCGACGAGGCGTTTGAACTTGAAAAATATGCGAAGGCGGGAAACTACGAGGAGACTGCCGCGAAAACGCCCGCGTTGCTTGCCCATCTTGACCGTCTTGTCAAGGACATTACCGCGCTCATTGAGCGGAAAAGGCCGGCGGAACCCGCAAAGCCCTCGAAACCGGAGCCGGACCGCATGCTCCTCGAAAAACTGCTCGATGCGAGCCGCCGCTATAAAAGCTCATCTATGGAAGACGTGATCGCCGAACTTGACCGGTACCAGTACACGCAGGATGCCGGGCTTACCGCATGGCTCAAAGACCAGATCGAAAACCTCGAATACGATGCGGTTACGAAAAGGCTGGAGGAATTGCTGAATCACGGTTAACCACGGATGGCTTAATCACGGGCTTAATCACGATTAACCGCAGATGAATGCGGATAAGCGCAGATGAACACGGAAGAAGGTCGGCGGATTTTCACGGATTAAGGGATGTCCGCTGTGAACAATCTGCGTGTATCCGTTTCATCTGTGTCGCCATTTATGGCACAATCCGCAGTTGGACGTGACTACTGCAAAAAAACTTGCCCTTTCCCTGATATTTTTCGCGGGTGCGGTATATTGTACTTAGGAATTGGGTCTGCACCCAAACGTGAATATCTTACTCATACAAGGAAAAACGTTATGAGAAAACAATACCTGTCTGAAAAAGACGCTCCTCCCTCCAATGCGGCGCGGAAATCACGCTGCGGGGTTATGTTATTCATCCTCTTCCTCGCCTTGGCTCCCGGCTTTTCCGGCTGTGGTTTTTTGCGCGATCTCGGCCTCGTCTTTGACGTTGAAGACCCTGATCCGACGGATACCGGGTCCCTTATGCGGCCTCCGGTTGTTGACGGAAGCAGTCCCAGCATTAAAGCGAAGTTCGGTGTTACGGCAACGGAAAAGAGGGCGTGACGACGGCTTTTAACACGCTTCACGCGTACATCGCCACGGGCGGGCTTGAAGATGCGGAGAATGTCGCCCGGCTGGGTGACTGGATCGACCTCGAAGGCGGCCTCACGGTCGCGGCGTACAACGGGGACGGCGGATTTACCGCGACCAACGATGACATAGCTGGTACGCCTTTTGACGGTTACGAGGGCAAAAAACTCAGGTGCATCGTGGTGGAAATAAACTCGTTTAAGACAGGCCGGGGGATGACGGCGATGAAGTGGGGAACGACAACAGCAAGGCGATACCAACGGCCTGTACGTTGCGCCACAGGGCTATGCGGTGCCTTCCCACGGTGTTCCAGTTCCAGAACATACCGGTAGGGCGCCGGATAGAGGCGACCAATGACGGCTTTGAGAACACGAACTACCGGGACAGCGAGATGCGGGCATATCTGGTACCGACAGGGGCAGAGGGAAGCGGCGCGTTTCTTGCGGGACTGACGGCTACCGCCGGAGTACCGCAAGACGTACTGTGGGGGCCGGTGCGCCATGTCGCGAATAAGGCAAAAGACCCGGACGGAACGTACTGAGAGCTTATCCGGGAAAAAGGCCTGAATGGACAGGGATAAGGTTTCGCCAAATAATAACCGCACAGGCGAACTCCACCAGAGCCCGATAGTTCCGCGCCTTCTTCTCATACCTCACCAGGAGTTTTCTGAATCGGTTCATCCACG
>JAIRNN010000139.1 GCA_031257995.1 Spirochaetaceae bacterium
CGTATACTTAACAAAAGAAATGTCCACAGATTTCACAGATTAACGCCGATTATAGCCTCTTTAATCTGTGAAAATCAGCGTAATCAGCGGACTTTTTCCAAAAGTAAACGCATATGGGAGACTTCCCCCAACTATTTTCCATATATCCGAGCCTGTTCCAAAACCCCAAGCAAATCTTAGAACAACCACATTTACAGCGAACCTTCAAAAAAATTTAACCGCAAAGGCGCCCAATGCCGCGCCCGAAACAGGCACAACGGTTGCGCATGGCGCAACTTAGGTTGTGCCAGGGGCGTTGGCGCGGTTATGCAGCATGGCGCGGCGCCAATAAAGGCGGCGCTTGGATACCAGCTTCGGCCGCCGCGGTACTGAAGGCGCGGAAGGTTTTTACCGGCAGTCACGCCTTTTATCGCTAATTCGTCTGTTTTGTCAGCCTTCACAGAAAGCCGCTTTCAAGACTGCTTATAAAGCCAATCGGCTGTCAAATCAGCGCGCCTCTATCCTTATCCGCCTCAGCGGTTTACTAACCGCCTTCGCCTTCGCGGTTAATTCCTTACCTCTTTGTCAACTGACAGTAATACTCCAATACAAATGAGTTTTGGAACAGGCTATCCATTTTTAATTCCGCGCAGGAAAAGGGGGTTTACTCTCCCGCCGTGATTTGTGCTATTCTTATCCTGAAATCTTTGGGTATGAACATCGGGTCAACGAGCCTTTATGGACAGACACTCAATAAAAAGAGAGCGCGAGCCCCGCGATGAGAGCATCGCAAGAATCGGGGTAAGAGGGCGTGAACGGTGAGCAATGATGACGAGTACGAACAAAAGGGGTGAAAACAACCTATTTGTCGGAGAAGGGGTGATTATTATGGCAAAAAACAATGCAGGAATACCCGCTCCGCGGGTCGGGGCTGCCGGCGTTGCGGCGGTGTTGGCCGTTACGGTCGTCGTTGGGTTTATGCTGACGGGGTGCGCGTCCACTTCGATGGTATACCATAAGAGTGTGCCGATGAAGAAACAGTGCGTGATACTGAACGCGGAAGAGATCACGAGTATTGACGATACGCCCGTCAGCTTTAGCAGGACTGGGTTGAAGGATGGTGAGAGGGTAAGTGTGGTATATCCGGCGGGCAAGCATACCATTCGCATAACAACCCGCGCCCGCCACGTGATAGACGTTAAGTTTGAAGGTTATCGGGCAATATATGATGAGTATGTGACGATGCCCTATATGCTGGATGCCTATACCCCTGCCGCTTTCGAGTTTAAACCAAATAAGAGATACCGGATTAAGAACATTTCTCCGCCGCTCCAGTACCACGACGGAAAGCTCACGTCATCGGACGAAAATGTTACGATACGCACGTCTCCAGACGGGACGATAACCGTTGAGAATCCCAGTCTGGTAATCGTCGAGGCGGGAACCATGCCGTTTTCCACGCATATCGGGGTGGAGTTTCACAATTCCAGCGGTACCGGCTGGTTTTACAACGACTTGGCCGGTTTCGACTTAGGGCCTCGGTTTGGCCTGACCATCCTGCATGGGAATCTGGATATAAAACTTCTGGGCGGTGTGGGAATCGTCGGACCATTTGCTTTCCCGGACCTGTCCGGTTTTAAGCTGGAAGCCTCTGTGTATTACGGCGGCTTAGCGGAGATCTTTGTCAACAACGCCGGGCTGGAATTCGGCGGCGGTATGTTTATCGCGTGGAATACACCCTATACACTCTATCTGCAAGCCGGTCTTCTCTCCCGGGATAAAAAGAATAGTACCCGGAGCCTATACGGTCAGTATTACCTAAACGGCGAAAAATGGCATAACACGTTCGGCATTGGCTGCAAGACGCACCTATAGCTCGCAGGTTGATTAGGCTAAAACGAATGATCGCCACACGTTACGTAAATTGCATAAATCAGCGCTTCCTTGAACGACGTAGGGAATCCTCCTCGAACTACGTGGGGAGTTCCCATCGAACGTCTTCGACTGGCCCAGTAGCGCTTCCACTATCGGCCCAGTAGCGCATCCACTACTGGTACCAATAGCGCCATCACTACTGGTACCAATAGCCCGTCCACTACTGGTACCAATAGCCCGTCCACTATCGGCCCAGTAGCGCATCCACTACTGGTACCAATAGCGCCATCACTACTGGTACCAATAGCGCATCCACTACTGGTACCAATAGCGCCATCACTACTGGTACCAATAGCCCGTCCACTACTGGTACCAATAGCCCGTCCACTACTGGTACCAATAGCGCCATCCGTTTCCGGCGGCCTCCTGGCTCTTCTGAGAACCGCTCTCCGAGACGCTTTCGGCCTCGTGTGCCGCCGGTACCGCCAGCTTCCATTCGGCAGTGATCACCTACTCTAAAAGGGCCTACTCCCTCTCTCTCTTTTTTGCTATACTTATCCTATGAAATCTCTGGGTATTAACATCGGGTCAACGAGCCTCAAAATGGTTTTGATTGACAATGAAAAGATTGTGTGGAGCGCGGCGGCGCCGCATGAGGGTGATTTCGCGCAGGCGGTGGAGAAGCTGCTTACGGAGGGACGGATACCGGAGGGGATTCCGTCGCTCGTAACGGGCAACGAAGGCCGTTTTATGTTTGATGTGGCGGGGACGATGGAGCCGCTATGTGTCGAGGCGGCGATGCGGGCGCTGGGGGTGAAAGCGGACGCGGTGGTGAGTATGGGGGGTGAAGACCTCATCGTGTATAAGCTCGACGAGAGCGGGAAGATTGTCAACAGTTTTTCGGGGAACAAGTGCGCGTCCGGGACGGGGGAGTTTCTGAAGCAGCAGCTCGCCCGCATGGATATGACGCTGGCCGATGTCGACAGGATTGCGGCGGACGCGAAGGTGCTGCCGCTCTCGACGCGGTGTTCGGTGTTTATGAAGAGCGACTGCACCCACCGGCTCAACAAGCGGGAGGCGACGAAGGACGACATTGTGCTGTCGCTGTCCAACGTGATGGCGGTGAAGGTGGTGGACTTCCTCCACCGCGCCAAGATCGCAAGGGGCAGGGTCATCTTGACGGGCGGTATCACGCTGAACCGGCATATCGTACAGTTCATTAAGGAAAAAGCGCCGGACATCGAGTTTGTCATCCCCCAGACGGCGAGTGTTTTCGAGGCGGCGGGCGCGGCGTTTCTCGCCGGGGGTTCCGGGCTTTCCGCAAATCAGGGGACACCGCTGCCGCCCGCCGGCAAGGTGCTGAAGCCCAACGCGGTGCGTTTCGGGAAGCTCGGCGCGTTGCGGGAATGGCAGGACAAGGTGCGGTTCTTCGAGGCATCGGAGGGCACGGTCGAGAAGGGGCGCGCCTACATTCTCGGCGTTGACGGGGGGTCGACGACGACAAAGGCGTGCCTCGTTGACGCGGAGACGGACGTGATCGCGGCCAGCCACTACGGGCGCACCCACGGTGATCCGGTGAAGGCTCTCAAAGAATGTTTGCGCGTCATTCAGGAGAAGGTGGTCGCGGACACCGGGGGCAAGGACATCGACATCAGCCTCGTGTCCGCCACCGGTTCATCCCGCGAGATACTGGGAGTCTTTCTGGAGACGCCCGGCGTGTACAACGAGATTATCGCCCATGCGGTCGGCACCACCTATTTTGACCAAGATGTGGAGACGATATTCGAGATCGGCGGACAGGACGCGAAGTATGTCCTCTTAAAGAACGGTGTACCGATAGACTACGCGATGAACGAGGCGTGTTCGGCGGGTACCGGGTCCTTCCTTGAAGAATCGGCTTCCGGCGACCTTTCTATCCGCAGCGCCGCCGACATCGGGCCGATTGCCTGTGCCGCCGACTCGCCGCTCAAGTTTGGCGAACACTGCTCGGCCTTCATCAACTCAGACATCCGCAAGGCCGTCCAGCAGGGCGCGAGCAAGGAGAACATCACCGCCGGTATCGTCGGCTCTATCGTCTCCAACTACTTAAACCGCGTGGTCGGGAACCGCACCATTGGCGGCAAGGTCTTCTTGCAGGGCGGCGTGGCAAAGAATCCCGCCGTGCCGCTGGCCTTTGCGATGTTGCTCGAAAAAGAGATACTCGTGCCGCCCTCGCCCGAACTCATGGGCTGTTTCGGGGTCGCGCTCCTTGCCAAAAAGAAGACCGCCGACGGGCTGCTCGACAGGACTGCGGTCGTCATCGACGACCTCATTAACCGTGAGATTGGCTATGAGCGGGTCTTTACCTGCAAGGCTTGTGAGAACCTTTGTCCTATTCAGACCTTGAACGTCAACGGCGCCAAATACAACTTCGGGGGCCGCTGTAACAAATATACCAATATGCGGAAGAAGGTGAAGGACGTGCCGGTGTTCAACTATGTTGAGCGCCGGCAGGCGATGCTTTTCGAGGGGTTTGCCGCGCCCGCCCAAACCGGTGAAACGGGGGCAGGCGCGGCGGAAACGCAACCCAAGCGGCCCTACACGGTGGGCATCCCCCGTGCCTTTTCCACCCACACGCTCTACCCGCTCTACTCGTGGTTCTTCCATGAACTGGGGATCAAGACCATGCTGTCAACGGAGGTTGCCCATGAGGGGGTGGCCCGCGCCGAGTCGACCTACTGTTTTCCAGCGGAGATCGCCCACGGCGCGGTGCAGGACTGCCTCGACAAGGGGGTTGACTATGTGCTGCTGCCCCATTTCCGCGATATGCCCAGCTATGAGACGGCGGTTCACGCGAACTTTTGCCCGATTACCCAGGCGTTTCCCTACTATGTCGATAAGGCGTTCCCCGAAGTTGATAAAGACAAGTGGCTGCCTCTCGTCGTGTCGTTCAAGTTTGGCGAGGAGAAGGCCCTTGAGCTCTTCTGCGTGATGACGGAGCGGCTCGGCATCGGTCAGGCGGAGACGAAAAAGGCTTTCGACAAGGCCGTTTCCATGCAAAACGCCTACTTCGACGCGTGCCGGGCGTTGGGCAAAGAGGCGTTGGAGGAAGCCCGGAAAGCGGAACGGCCCGTTATCGCCCTTCTCGGACGGCCGTACAACGCCTTTACCCAGGAAGCGAACATGGGCATCCCGCGCAAGTTCTCCAGCCGGGGCTATTCTATCGTGCCTTTCGACATACTGCCCTTTGAAGACGAGACGATTTTCCCCAATATGTACTGGTACTACGGCCAGCAGGATGTCAAGTCGGCGGTGTTCATCAAGAACGAGCCGAACATCTACATCACCTACGTTACCAACTTCTCCTGCGCGCCGGATTCGTTCATCCTGCACTACATCAAGTGGGCGATGGGTCAGAAGCCTTTTCTTGTGCTGGAGCTTGACTCCCATTCCGCCGATGCCGGGGTGGACACCCGCGTCGAGGCGTTTCTCGACATCATCGACGGCTACCGCGCGCGGAAGGACGCTATCGAGGAGGAACGTTACGACAACGGCTGGAAGTTCGTCTATGACGGGAAGGCCCCCGCCGGGCAACAACTCCGCATTGACAACCACAAATCAGGCGAGAAGGTGAACATTGTCGGCAACAAGCGGGTGAAGGTGTTGCTCTCCAATATGGGCAACATCTCCACCGAGTATATCAGCGCCGCCATGTATGCGCTTGATATACAGGCCGCGCCGCTTCCGGTGTCCACGGCGCGAACCGTGCAGATCGCCCGCGCCCACGCTTCCGGCAAGGAGTGCGTACCGAGCCACCTCGTGCTGGGCGGCGCGCTCGAATACTTTGCCTCAGGAAAGTACCGCAAGGACGAACTCTACCTCCTCTTTGTGCCGATCACTACCGGCCCTTGCCGCACCGGACAATACTTCGTCTACTACGAGAACCTGTTCCGCGATATGCGCCTGGAAAACGTCGTGGTGTTCATCCTCTCCGCCGACAACTCCTACAGCGAACTCGGCCCGGACTTCACCAAACAGATGTGGCAGGGTTTCGTGCTGTCCGACTACCTCAAGGACATCCAGACCGCGCTTCAGGCAACGGCGGCCGACCCCCAAAAGGCCGTCGCCGATTTCGAGGGTTCATGGCGGCAGGTGATGAACGCTGTCCGGCACAACCAACCCGTGTGGCCGGTACTGCGGAAGGTAGCGCGAGACGTACGGAAAATTCCGCTCAAACGGAACCTCGCCGAATGTCCGAAAGTCCTCATCGTCGGGGAAATCTTTGTCCGCCGGGACGATTTTGCCGTGGGCGAGCTCATCCAACTGATGAGCGAGCGCGGCCTCGTCGTGAAAGTCGCCGGTATCGCCGAATGGATCCATTACCTCGACTTCGTGCGCGAATACGCCCTCAAGAAACTCATCAAACTGGGACAGCCCGGCAACCGCCGCAAACTCCTCCGCCTCCGCATCGAGGAATGGTGGAAACACCACATCGAAAAGAAAACCCTCGCCATTTTGGGCCCCACAGGGCTCATCCCCAAGACCCCGCACGATATGCGCCGCATCATGGCCTACACCCAGAAGCACTTCGTCAACCTCGAACTCAACTCGGAGATCGCGGTCTCGTCAGGCGCGGCGGCGGCGGCGATGGAGGAAGGCGATTACTCAGGCATCGTGAACATCTCTCCCTTTGCCTGTCTCATTGGCCGCGTCATCGAGGGCCTCTTCACCCCGTGGGCCCGCGAGCGCAACTACCCCATCCTGTCGGTGGAGGTGGACGGCAACCTCCTCCCCCCGAACATCGTGAACAAGCTGAACATCTTCATGGTAAACGCCCTCCGCTACAAAGGCGGCGCGGATTTGTCGGCGCTGGTCGATGAGCGGAAGCCGACATAAGTTACTAGATAAAGAGGGAGACACCCAATGCCGTATACGAAACGTTGAGCGTGTTTCGTTATTCCTGCGATACGGTTTGGGGCCCATAAAATGTTCCTCCGCAGATAAATGCAACAGGCCCCGTCTCTTCCCTCGCTCCAGCCATCGCAAAAGCGCAAGCCTAGTCGGGCTTGCGCTTTTGCGCCGTATTCCGCTACCCCCTCTCCAAAGGACATCGTCCCGGGATCCGCCCCTAAGTCCCCATCCCTACGGGAATTGAAAATGGAAAGTGGACAATCAGATCATTATCCATTTTCAATTATCCATTATCCATTAGCGCAACGCCCCCGGCCTCAATCACAGGCTTCATCACAGCCTTTATCACAAAAAACCACAGATGGCGCCAAATGGCGACACAGATTGAACAGATGAACACGGAGCCTCTTTCAAAACTCCTGAAAGCATATAAAAAGGCGGGAGAATCTGGTATGACAGTAATGGTGAAAAAACTAAAACCA
>JAIRNN010000184.1 GCA_031257995.1 Spirochaetaceae bacterium
TACGGATTATTCGCAGGACTTTTCGTGGGGCGGCGTTGCTCCCGGCGCCGTAATCAGTCAAAATGTCAAAACGAACTTTTGGACGTCTACAACCATAACCGTAACGGTGCACAGCAATCACCCCAATTCTTCCGCTACGATGCACCTGCATTATTCGACCTAACCGCGGGGCAAACAAGTTTGCCTTGGCCGGGCGTGTTCCCTTCGGGAACATTGGCGGGACGGGGAACCGTCCCGCCTGTCATTAACCAAACGGCATGACGGCGGTACGCATGCCTGCCGGTGAAAACTTTCCGCGTCTTATTCGCTTTCGCGGTTAATTTTATCTGTTTTGTAATCTGAAAAAATTTGTGTTTATCTGTGCTTGTCTGCGTTCATCTGTAGTTGAATGTGATTGAGGCTGTGGTAGAGGCGGGGTTACGGGGGACAAGTCCCCCGGTGGGGCAGAGTATCCAAAGGATGCCTTCGGCGGCAGAGCCTGTACCACTGGGATGTACCACTCAGGACAAACGCATAAAGATAGAATCTGTTTCCAATTCACGATTTTTCTCTCTTTTTTCTGGTCAAATTAAAGCAAACCCGCCACTCAACGCCTTATATAGTATGGAGGTTTTTATATGCATAAACCGCGAAAGTTACAACAGAACGTCTGGTATAAAGTAGGAACAGAGGTCAATATCGGCGAGCCCTTGTTCCAGTTGTCGTGGGCGAAAGCGCTGCTCCACCGCGTACTCCGTGAGATTAGGAAGCGTTATCCCTTTGAGATGCGCGGGCTAAAACTCGAGGGGGCGCGGCTCACGTTCTATATATCAAGCCCGAAGACGGGCTGCGACTGCCGCTGATAATGCAGTGGATGAAGCAGACGTTCTCGGTCCGGCTCAACGTGCTGACGGGAAGGCTGGGACATGTTTGGGGGAACGTTACTGGTCTGAGATTTTGTGGGAAGGGCCGCATGAGGGGGCGGAGGCGGTGGACTGGGCGGCGGTGGAAACGCTGGCGGAAACGCCGATAGAGGGGATTCTGACGTACAAGTTGAGTTGGGGCAGCCCCGAACGAATGGGAAGGCAAAAGGCAACCGTCTTTCGTTGGAGATAACCCCCAAACCTGCGTCTCCGCCCGGCTAATAGCCCGGATCACGGCCCAAAAGGGGTTCCAGCCCGCCTCAACGTTCCCGGCCCAAGATGGCCCCAAGAGAGGTCTGCCCGTCCCCCCCTCCAAAAAAATCCACCAGCGTAATGAAACCGTGGTTAAGGCCGGGGGCGTTGCGGGGTCGGCAGCCTACAACCCTCAACATCCGATTTCGGGTTTCCGACCCGGGGCGCATTCGGTAATGCGTCCGTCCGTGGACGCTTGAGTTACACCCACAAAACCATGCACCGTATGGTTTTGTCTCCGCAGAGGGGGGTGCCGGGAGCACGTAGGGCGGGAAGCAGGGGGAGACTTTCCCCACAGAAATGCCTTCAAGGGGTTTTGAAACAGCCTCTGTTGTATCAACTTTTTCTGTTTTGTGATATAAAGCAGAGTATGAAAAATTTTGAAGAACGGCTTGGCCGGCTTGAGGAGCTTGGGGCTCTGGTGAAAAGGAACGATATTCCGCTTGACGAGGCGCTCGCCGCGTTTGAGGAGGGGATCAAACTCTCGCGGTCGCTTGAGAAAGACCTTGAAAAAGTTGAAAACCGCATCGAGATTTTGACGAACGGCACGGAGGAGAACGCGCCGTCTAGCGAAGGCGCGGATTCCGGGGACAGCGCATCGTCTGGCCCCTCGCTTGAGCTTTTTTCGTTCGACAGGGCGTAAACGGTGGCGCGAATCCAAGTCCTGCCGCCGGAAGAAGCCCGGAAGATCGCGGCGGGGGAAGTCATTGACCGGCCTGAGGCGCTCGTCCGCGAGTTCATCGACAACGCCATCGACGCGGGCGCGAAGAACGTGGAGGTTTCCATCGAAGAGGGGGGTATTCGTCTCGTGGAGGTTTCCGACGACGGGGTCGGGATGGACCGGGACGACCTTGCCCTCTGTATCGAGGATCACGCGACGAGCAAGATCACCCGCCTTGACGACCTCGGCGCCACGCGGACGCTGGGTTTTCGGGGCGAAGCGTTACCCGCCGCCGCTGCCGTTGCGGAGATGGAAATCGTAACCTGCCGGAAGGGAGAGGCGGCATGGCGGCTCTGCGCCCACAACGGGACGATCAAACTTGACGAGGCGGCGCGGGCGGCGGGGACTACCGTGCGTACCCGCTTCCTGTTCGACTATATCCCGGCCCGCAAGCGGTTTTTGAAGCGGCCCGCAAGCGAGGCGCAGTTCTGTAAACAGGTCTTTCTGGAAAAGGCTGCCGCTTTTCCCGACATCCAGTTCCGCTTCATTCAGGATGGGACGCTCAAGGTGTTTTTGCCATCCGGGGTCAGCCTCAAAGACCGGTTTGCCGCCGCATTCAGGCTGGATCAGTATATTTCCTTGTTACACCACATCGCGGGCAGGGGTGCGGGGTTTTCTTTTTCGGTTATCGTGGGCGATCCCGGCCTTTCACGGCTGGACAAGAAACTCCAGATGGTCTATGCCAACGGGCGGCGCATCCAAGACTGGAGTTTGCAGCAGGCACTCGAAGCCGGGCTCCAAGGCGGCTTTCCCAACAACGAGCATCCGGTCGGCGCGATCTTTCTCGATGTTGATCCCGAACGGGTAGACTTCAACATTCACCCGGCGAAACGGGAAGCGAAGTTCCAGCAAGCGGGTGAGATTCACCATGCCGTTACCACAACCCTCCGGGCGTTTTTGTCTGAGTTGTTGGGGGGACGGTCGTTCACGATGCCGTTGCCCGAACGTTCCGGGCCTTCTCTGCCCTTTAGCCGGTCGTCAGGGCAAACGTCCGGACGGCCGGACGACAGGACGTTTAGTCCGGCGCAAGGAACGGAGCCGGGCCGGACGGCGGCAGGTTATGCGGACTTGGCGGGCGTGTTGGCGGACGAGGCCCTCTACGAGGATGCCGAGACGGTCGATGCAGGCGTGTCCGTCATTGCCGCCGAGACCGCGCCGCCCTATGGGGAACTCAAGTTTATCGGGAGGCTCTGGGGCGTGTTCATCCTCGTGGTAAAAGGCAATCGTCTCTACCTCATCGACCAGCATGCCGCCCACGAGCGTATCCTCTACCAGCACTACATGACTAAACCTGTTCCCGGTGAGAAACTCCTCATCCCGTTGACGTTCAGCGCGGAAAGTGCCGAGGAGGACACTTTTTTACGCGAACACCGGGAGGAACTTGCCCGGCGGGGACTTAAGATTGAACAGGATGCCCCCCATGTATGGCGGCTGGAGACCCTGCCCCCAGGCTGGCGCGCGACCGACGGCGAGACCATCGAAGCGGTGCTTGCCCTCCCCAGAACCGGGACAAACTTTGTCGAAAGCTGGGCGGCAAGTTGCGCATGCCACACGGCGATCCGAGACGGCGCCTTTCTTGACGAGCGTACCGCCCTCGTCCTTGCCCGGAAAGCGATGGATATGCCTGACCACCACTGCCCCCACGGCCGCCCAATCTGGGTGGAAATCACGCAGGAATCGTTGCTGAAAGGGGTAAAGCGGCTGTAACCACGGTGAACCGCAGCGGATTTATGTCCGAAAGCCGGGCACTCTGCCGCCCTATATGGCGCAATCTGCGGTTTTCCGTGATTAAGCAGGGGTCTTAGGGGCGGAGCTCCTAGGAGAGGGGGATAGCGTATAAACGGAGGGAGGTGTGGACGCGCCTTTAGGCGGGGACACATCGACCGGAGAGCGGACAGGAGCGAAGGGGGAGACTTCCCCCAACTGACCTTATATTTCTTTAGCAGAATCACTATAATAGATTCGATAGTTCATTGTTCAAAGCCGTCCGGTTTGGAAACGGGCGCGAAACAGACTGTTATGATGAAGTTTATGTATTTGCCCTATGCCGCTTCTGCCGCGTTGATCGCGCTTTTTCTGATGCTTTTTCCGTCTTGCTACACGATGAAGCAGGGGATGACGTTTCTTGGGTATCTGAACCGTTCGGTGCCGCTGGAGAAGATCGGGGAAAGCGGGAATGTCGAGAGAGTGGGAATTTTTGTCGCGGAGGTGAACCGTATCCGCGATTTTGCGATGGGGACGCTTGGCCTTAAACAAAGCAAGAACTACACGAGATATGTCGACCTTGACCGCGATTATCTTGCGGCGATTGTTTCGGCATGCAGTCCGGTCGCGTTTGAACGGCACACTTGGTGGTTTCCCGTCGTCGGCCGTGTTCCATATAAAGGTTTTTTTAACGTGGAGGACGCGAGGAAGGAGTCCGCCAAACTGCGGAAAAAGGGCCTTGACGTGTGGGTGCGCCCCGTGGACGCGTTTAGCACTCTGGGGTTTTTCCGCGACCCGCTGTATTCGTATATGACGGATTATCCGGTTCACCGCTTGGCCGACCTCATTATCCATGAGCTGGTTCACGCGACGATTTACATCAAAAGCGATTCGGCATTTAACGAGAGTCTTGCGGAGTTTATCGGCAAAGAGGGGGCTCGCCGCTATATCGAAACCTACTACGGCTTGGACTCAGGCCAATATCGGGCGATTGACGCGGGAAACGCCGACAACAAGGCGTTTGTCGAATTTGCCCAGTTAATCATCAAAGCCCTCGACGCGGTGTATACAGACGGCGCGTTGTCCCATGAAGAAAAACTGGCGCGAAAAGCGGCGGTCATTGCCGGCGCACAGGAAGATTTTGCCGCCCGTTACGACAGCCTCTTTGAAACTGAAAACTACCGGGGCTTTTCCACAATGCAAATCAACAACGCTTACCTTGACTTATACCGGCTTTACAACGAGGAAGACTCCTATTTTGAGGACATCTACAACAGCATGGGCCGGGACTTACCGGCCTTCATCGCGGCAGCAAAGACATGGAAAGGTAAAAACCGAATTGCAGATTAAAGCGTGATATAGTGCTACTCCAAAAAAAAAGATAAGGTGGGGGACACCCAATGGCCGCGCATGAAACGTTGAGCGCGTTTCTGCCATTCCTGCGGCACGGTGCGGGCCCCAAAAATGTTGTACCATAAGTAAATGCAACAGGCCCCGGAATCATCCCCGCAACGCCCCCGGCCTTAACCACGGTTTCATTACGCGGGGGGCGGGCAGACCTCTCTTGGGGCCATCTGCGGCCGGAAGCTTTGGGGTGGCCTGTAACTCTCTTTTAGCCGTGATCCGGGGGCGTTATTTGGGCGGAGACGCAGGTTTGGGGGTTATCTCCAACGAAAGACGGTTGTCTTTTGCCTTCCCATTCGTTCGGGGGCTGCCCCAAGCCGCCCTGTACGTCACGACCTCATCAAGCGGCTTGTCCGCCTCCATGTTTACCGCATCCCAGTCCACCGTTTTCGCCCACTCAGGCGGCCCTCCCCACAGGATATCCGACTCATACCGCTCGCCCCACACGTGCCCCCTTCGTCCCGTCCGCGCGTTGAACCTCGCCGAAAACGTCTGCTTCAACCACTGCATTATCTTCGGCAGTTTGAGACCGTCGTCGGGCTTGATGCAGAACGTGAGCCGCGCCCCCTCAAGCCGGAGTCCGCGCATCTCGAAGCCGTAGCGTTCTTTCGCTTCGCGGAGTACGCAGTAGAAGAGCGCTTTCGCCTCCGGCAATCGGAACAAGGGCTCCTCGATATTAACCGCCGTCCGCACCTCGTACCATACGTTTTCCGCTAACGTTCCGGCTGTATGCGACGTTTGGGGGGTGGGTAATAGGGCAATGTGCAACATCGACCCCCGCCCCAAATGTGGCGGAGAAAAACCGCACAAAGGCCGTAAGGCCGACTGGGGTTTTTCGTAGCCCGAGCCGCCTACTGGCGGCGCAACGTAAACAGTCCTGTTATACGACGTTTGCCCGTACCTCATTATTTTATTTAAGGCATCCTGAAATTCCTAGTGCAACCTGATAAAATAAAACAAGGTGGCACAAATGAGTTACGAAAGAATTACGTTAGAAGAAAGAGAAGAGATCTTTCGCTTGCGTTACGAAGAGCG
>JAIRNN010000230.1 GCA_031257995.1 Spirochaetaceae bacterium
TAGAAAAAGACTGGGCAAATATGAAGCGTACTTTGCGTGACACCGCTGCTTTTCGCGATTTACTTCAGACTGCAATTTACAATTATTGGTGTTAGGTCTATTTAAGTGGAACTACTATACACGGATCATTGTGGCCGGCGGCGGACCAACGGGAGGCGACGGTTTCTATAACTCAACGCCCCTTGGTACGTCATCCGCTCAAGGCGGAACCCAGCAGAGCGGCAATCAACTAGGCATCGGCGGGAACGCCGGGGATTCACAACAACTGGAGGGGCAAGCGGTCGGGCGCGGCGGCGGCGGTGGTGGATACTACGGCGGCGCTGCAAAGGACAATACGGACTCGTATGCTGCCGGCGGCGGCGGTTCGGGCTTTGTCTACGGGTACACCCTGACCCCCGGTTCTGGCAGCTTACCAGACATCGGGGAAGGTAAGTATAGGTTCACCAGAGACTTTGCCTGTATCGCCGGGAGCGAGGGGAGGCCCAATCCCGATCCCTATGGCCACGGCCATATCAGGATAACGTATATGCCGTAAAAAGGGAAATCACAAGAACCGCAGACAGGCACGGGACAGATGGCGGCGCCATCTGTGCTTACCCGTGCAATCTATGGTTCTCTGTTATTAAAGCCGTGATACGGGGGCGTTGCGGGGGCTGTCACCCGCAGAGGGGGTAGCGTAAGAATTGCATAGGCCGGAGCAAGTCTGGAGCGAGGGGGAGACTTCCCCCGCCTTTTCTTTGGAGAAGCCCCCCGATTAACTTCGCCGCCGGGGATCGAAAGCGTCGCGCACTCCCTCGCCGATAAACACGAGGAGGGTCAGCGTGAGGGCAAGTGTAACAAAGGCCGCGATCCCCAGATGAGGGGCGTTGAGGTTGGCCTTTCCCTCGGCGAGCAACTCGCCCAATGAAGGAGAACCCACCGGAAGGCCGAAGCCCAGAAAGTCAAGCGAGGTGAGCGTCGTGATCGAGCCGCCCATGATGAAGGGGAGGTAACTCAGCGCCGAGACGCAGGCGTTGGGAAGGATATGCACGAACATGATACGGCTGTTCCGTTCGCCCAGCGCGCGGGCTGCCAGCACATATTCCGCGTTTCGCGCCCGCAGAAACTCCGCCCGGACAAGACCCACGAGGGACATCCAGCCGAAGAGCAGGGTAATGCCGAGCAACCACCAGAAGTTGGGCTCGACCACGGATGAAAGAATGATCAGCATGAAGAGAGTCGGCATCCCCGACCACACCTCCATAAAACGCTGGAACACAATGTCGAAGATTCCGCCGTAGTAACCCTGCACCGCCCCCAGCACAATCCCTATTATGGAAGAAAACACGGCGAGCGCGAGGCCGAACAGCGCGGAAATACGAAACCCGTAGAGGAGGCGCGCCAGCACGTCGCGCCCCTTGTCGTCCGTTCCCGCCGGGTTCACCCACGTAGGCGGCGAGGGCGCGGGAGACGGCAAGTCGTAGTTAATCGTGCCGTAGGAAAAAAAGACCGGCGGCTTAACCATCCAGCCCTTTTCTTCGATGAGTCCCGCAACAAACGAGTCCCGATAATCCGCGTTGATGTCGAATTCGCCGCCGAATTCAAGCTCGGAATAGGTGTGGAAAACCGGGAAATAGAATTTGCCGTCAAACCGGACAAGCAAAGGCCGGTCGTTGGCGACACATTCAGAAAACAGGCTTACGACAAACAGACCCGCAAAGATCCACAACGAGACGTAAGCCCGTTTCCGGCCCTTGAACCGTTGCCAAGGGCCGCCTCTTCTCATTCAATTACCGCCACAATGTCGGCAATCTTGAGAATCAGATGATCCTCGCCATCCAGCTTGATTTGATTCCCCGCATACTTGTCGTAGAGCACCTTCTGCCCGACCGAAACGGTGATCTTTTCCTTCTCCGTTCCCGGCCCGACAGCCGTCACCACACCGGTCTGCGTCTTTTCCTGCGCCGTATCCGGAATGATGATGCCGCCCGAAGACTTAGTCTCGCTCTTTTCGAGCTTTACGATAACGCGGTCAGCCAATGGTTTTACCTTCATAAAAACCTCCGTGAATATGATTAAAGTTTTAGCTACCCAACACTATACGAAACCGCGCGAATTTTGTCAACGCCCCCACCCCTTTGGGTAATGGAAAATGGATAATTGAGCCTGTTCCAACACCTCTTGTTGCGGGGGTGGGCGGATTTCTCCTGTGGCCATCTTTGGCCCACGTGATTGAGGCTGTCTGTACTTCCTTTTTGGCTGTAAAGTGGGTCGTTAGCCGGTCGGAGACGCGGGTTTGGCAGCGTTTTTGGCTGAGAACCGGGTCGTTATCGTCATCCCGGGCGACCTAAGACTGTCCCAACTCAAGATGTAGGCCGCCGCCCCCGCTACCGGCGTGTTTGCCGACTTGTCTATCGCCCCCCAGTCCGCCTCTTCCGCCCACTCAGGCGGCTCCCCCTCCAAGATCAGCGACCAGTATCGGTTTCCCCAGACATGCCCCTTTCGTCCCGTCCGCACGTTGAGGCGGGCGGAGAACGTTTGTTTCAGCCACTGCATTATCAGCGGCAGCTTAAAGCCGTTGTCAGGCTTGATGGAGAACGACACGCTTCCGTCCCCAATGACAAGTCCGCATATCCCAAAGCCGTAACGCCCTGCCGTTTCGCCGAGTACGCCGAGGAAAAGCACTTTGGCCTCCGGCAGCCGGAACAGGGGCTCGCTGATATTAACCAATGTTTGCACCCGGTACCAGACATGTTCTGCTAATTCTCTTTCTTGCCGCATATACAATGCCTCCGTATATATATGCGGCTGTTAGCCCGTTTGCTTTATTTTGACGGGAAAAAACGGCGAAAAAGATGAAAAAAGTGAAAAGTTCGAGGTTTTGAAACAGATTCATTTGGCAAGCAACGTTTTTCGCCCACGACCAAAAATTGCCAGGCAAAGATCCGGGGGCGTTGCGGGGGGCTGACCCCCGCAGAGGGGGTAGCGGAGGGCGCAAGACCGAAGCGTGGGGGAGACTTCCCCCTCCTAAAACACACCAATGTTATTTTCAAGCCTAAAGCAGTAGAAAAGGGGCCCTGAGACAAAAAATTCTTAAGCAGTTGACAGGGGAAGTCTCCCCCTCGCTCCAGCCCTGCGGGCTTACGCTACCCCCTCTCCTAGGGGTCCGCCCCTAAGACCCCATCCCGCTATCCCCCTCTGCGGGGCACCCAATGCCGCGCGCGAAACGGGCACAACGGTTGTGCCTAACACAACTAGGGCTGTGCCAGGCGCGGTTTGGCATTTCCGCAACACGGCGTGGACCTCATAAATGTTTTACCGTAAATAAATGATGCTGTTTCAAAACTTCAAGTTTTGAAACAGCATCATCTGAAAAGTCCATGCAATCCGTGGCTAATCGTGATTTTTTCACGTTTTTCACACTTTTTTCGTGTCAGAATAAAGCAGTACGGCTGGTAACCGCATATATATAGTACGGAGGTTTTTATATGCATAAACCGCGAAAGTTAGACCAAAACGTCTGGTATAAAGTGGAAACAGAGATCAATATCGGTGAGCCATTGTTCCGGCTGCCGGAGGCCAAAGCACTTTTCCTCGGCGTACTCGGCGAAACGGCAGGGCGTTACGGCTTCGGGATATGCGGACTTGTCATTGGGGACGGAAGCGTGTCGTTCTCCATTAAGCCTAACGACGGGCTTAAGCTGCCGCTGATAATGCAGTGGCTGAAACAAACGTTCGCCGCCCGCCTCAATGTGCTGACGGGGAGGCAGGGGCACGTTTGGAGGGAACGGTACCGGTCGGAGATATTGACGGGAGGGCCGCCTGAGGGGGCGGGGGAAGTTGACTGGACGGGGGTGGAAATGTCGGCGAAAACGAAGATACCGGCGGCTGTTGCCTACACCTTGTCTTGGGGCAGCCCCCGCTCGGACGGGATGGCGATAACAACGAGCTTTTCGGCGAAAAACGCTTCCAAACCCGCGCCGCCGCCCAGCTAACAGTCCGCTTTACGGTCGAAAAAGAGTTACAGACAACCTCACACATCCCGGCCCAAGATGGCCGCAGGGGAAGTCTGTCCAATATGCAACGTTCCCGGCACAAATCACGGGGCTCAATCACGGTTAACCACAGATGGCGCCATACATGGCAATGCAGACATTACAGGTGTACACAGATTTTCACACCGGACACCGCCTCATCTGGTTCCCCGTGATTAATGCCGTAATTGAGCCGGGGGCGGTTTCGGGGCTCTGTTCTTTTATCTACTGATAAACATTCAATGGGCACCGTGCCGCTGGAAT
>JAIRNN010000183.1 GCA_031257995.1 Spirochaetaceae bacterium
CGGTTCAAAATTGTCGCCGACCGTTACCGCAACCGTCGTAAACGATTCGGTCTCCGATTTAATCTCATCTGCGGAATTTGTAATTTCGAACGTTGAGTTTTGCAAGAGGTCTATTATACATCCGGGGAAAATTTGGACAAGATATTGAACAGGCTCTTATTCTAGACTATACCGCCCCATTTCGCCTACTCCCCGACAAAACGCATAGAAATAAACGCGTGTACCCGTCCAATCCGTGTTTATTTTCGGTAAATCGTGATTTCCGTAAAAAATTCACTGTTTTTTCACGTTTTTTTGCAGTACCCACTTGACAAAAATTTTCGGGTGTGGTATAAGTACTCATCGTCCAAAAAGTCGGGACGGTCATAGTATCGAAAAGGGTTGTAAGGATGAAAAAAGTACTATTATCCAACAGGTCTGCGGGGAATTCTCATTCCATAAATCCCCCCCCCCCTCGAATGGGTTTTTGACACCTTAAACACCCAATTTAAGCTTCTTTTCAGGTTTTTCTCGATTTATCGGTTCCACGTTTCACGGGTTGTCCGTGTTCCGGAAACGGCGCTCATAAACTCAGGCGGCTCTCCTCCTCAAAGCCGAAAAAGAGGAGCCTCCCATGGACGGCCTTCCATTTTCATCGGTTCCGGTCTTCCGGCCGGAACTGGGATTGCCGTTGTTGAGCGCTGTTTCGGGAGCATGGATAAGAAGGTGTGTCATGGCGGCGCAGGTTTTGGTGATGGGGGGCGGTGAAACACGCGGCGCGCGAATGGAAAATGGATAATGAGCGCGTTGTTCACTCCTATCATTTTCCATTATCGACTTTCCATTTTCAATTTCCCGAAGGGGGTGATGGGGAGACGGGGCCTGTTGCGTTTATCCGGGGCGGGGCATTTTTTGGGCCCCACACCGTGTTGCAAGAGATGCCCAAAACGCGCTCAACGTTTCGCGCGCGGCATTGGGTGTCCCCGTCTTATATAGAAATAAAGAGGCGCCCCGAAAACGGTTGGGTCCTAGGAAAACTTGGCCGTAACCGGGGCTGTCAAGACGGGGGAAAGGGTAACACTTTTCTCGCGTTTTGTCCTCTTTTTATAAATGGGCCGAGCTCTGAAAAAGGCTTTGTCCCAGGCTGTCCCGTATGGGAGGGCTTATTTTATTTCAAGGAGGACTTTTCTTATGAAAAAGTTCTTTCTAGGTATGGCCGCTCTGGTGAGTGTGTCATTGTTTTTAATTGGCTGCGGAGACCCGGACGCGGGTACCGCAGGGACTCCCGGAAGGGCGGGATCGGAGTCGGTGAACGGCACTTGGGCTGTCGCGGATCTTCAGACGGTGATTGACGATGCCGCTGCGGCCGGCGCGAAGGTCCGTTTAGTCCGCGTCACGCTGAACACTACCGGTACCGTTGATTTCAAGAACGCCGCAATCCAGATTGTCGGGCCGTTTACGACGGCGGCTGGCGGCGGGACCGTTATCAACGCGACGACCGCTACGGTTGCGTTTGCCGAGGGCGCGGGGGTTGTGCTGACACATGCCAATGACGTTCTCGTTGGACAGAAGACTGCTCTGGAGGATTACGTGTCGGGCAGCGGCAAACTTGCTGCTGTGGCGGCGGCGCTTCCGTCTGATTCGGCGGGGGTCACGGCTGTCGGCGGCGTTACGGCGGTGAAGGACCTCACGCTGAGCGCCACCGCCGACGACATTCTCAGCGGCCTCACGGTCTATGTGTACGGGACGCTCACGGCGCCCGCGACTGCGGTCGCGCCGACCGGAACGGTTAAGGCTATCGGCACGGTGTCGGTTGCCGGAACCAATGCCGCAGCCTTGGCTAACGGCGCAAAGGTTGACCTTACCAACGCCACCCTCACCAACAGCGCGGCGGCGGATGTAACTCTGCCGGCCACTGTGACGGTGGGAGCCGTTAAGCCGGGGACCGGCAAACTTACGCTTAGTGGGGGCGGAACCAGTACGACAATCGGCCTTCTCAATCTTGGCACTGGTACTGCCGTTGATTTCAAGGCGGCAACCACAGCGCTTGTCATTGGCAACGCAACCGGCACCGGCACCGCTGAATTCAGCGGTGCCGGGTACACGGCCGTAACCCTTACTGCCGGTTCCCTCAAAATCGGCACGGGCGGTCTCAAGACCACGACCTCGGGTGTTGTTTCTCTCGGCACGAATACCTCGGCAAGCTTTACCGCAAGTACTGCGGCGATCACGTTCCCTGCGGACACCGTGCTTGACGGCGGAAAGAAAACGATCGGGCTTGGCGGCGCGCTGATTTTGGGTGAGGCGGCACTCACCATTAACAATGCGGGTGTACTTGACCTGAAAGGCGCAAATCTCACTGTGGCGGATACCACTATCACTTTGACATCGGGCAATGTGGTTTCTTCTGTCGCGGGTTCGGTCATTTCTTCAACCGGCACGGGGGCAATCCCTCTCGGTAGTGATGCCAACAATGTTTCGGTAACAAAAGCCACCCTCACGGCAGGAGTTATCCCTGCCACCGGCATAGTCCCGATCCCTGCTGCCAAGAGTATCACCTTTGTAACCGGCGGTACTATTGTAGTCGCGGGAAGCGCTGAAGTATCTCTGCCTAACACCAGCTTTGGAGCGGGTACCTACACCGCAACGGGAGCGGTCGTGATTAACGCGATTGAGACAGGCGACACGATTGTTACCGAAGGCGGCGGTGATGCAACCAGTAAATTGCAGATCGGCACTTACATCGCTTTTGGAGAAGCTACAACCGCATCTACCAATGCGGCCACATACACCTTGAAAAAGTCGGCATCCAACAAGATTGTATTGGGCGCAACCGCCAACAAGATTACGATACCGGCTAACGCGGACGCATCACCCGCGTCTGGCAGCGGCGCGAATATTGCGGCAACTCAATACGGCGGGATTGTACTTGGTGATAATGGTACCATTGAACTTGAACGCAAGGTATCCGGCAATGGCGCGGGCAGCCTGACGCTGGCTGTTGGTACCACTATCGGTACGTTTACGGAAACCAGCAACTACAAAATAGCGAGTAGCGTAAATGTAGCCGGTTCGGATGGCGTTACGACTGCCGCAGTGACTATTGGCAGCGCGAACAGCGCTGGAGTCATTACCGGTGTTTCCATTACCATCTACGGGGCAACGGGTGCCGACTCAGAGCGCCCTGGCGGTGATGCCGTCTACGCTTCTATAGCGAAAGGGCTTTCATTAGATGCTTAATAACGTAAGCCGGAACGTGTAACCCGGCGCACATCGGGGCAACGGCGCTTTTTTTAGGAATGCGCCGTTGCCCTTGGCCGGGGTTAGGCGGGACGGGAAACCGTCCCGCCTAACATTAACCAAATGATACGACCGCCAGCTTTGGCAAAGCCAAAGCCCGGTACGGCCGAGCGGCAGCACGCCGTCCCATGCGGGTGAATCGAAAATGGATAATGGAAAATAAAGGAAAATGACGCAAACAGCCGGTCATTATCCATTCGCGTAGCGCGGAGCGGCGGTACTCCTGCCTCGACACGCCATCACGGTAAATAGCACTACAGGCATCTCCTTTGGCCATCTCTGGCCCGCGTGATTGAGGCTGTATGTAACTCTTTTTTGGCCGTAAAGCGGGCGGTTAGCCGGGTGCTGGTGCGGGTTTGGAAGCGTTTTTTGCCGAAAAACTCGTTGTTATCGTCATCCCGTCCGAGCGGGGGCTGCCCCAAGACAAGGTGTAGGCTATAGCCGCCGGAATCTTCGTTTTCGCCGACTTTTCCACCGCCGCCCAGTCCACCTCCTCCGTCCCCTCAGGCGGCCCTCCCCACAAGATATCCGACCAGTAACGTTCCCCCCACACGTGCCCCGTCCGTCCCGTCCGCGCGTTGAACCGCGCCGAAAACGTCTGCTTCATCCACTGCATTATCAGCGGCAGTTTGAGGCCGTCGTCGGGCTTGATATAGAACGTGAGCCACGCTCCTTCAAGCCGGAGGCCGCGCATCTCGAAGCCGTAACGCGCTTTTGTCTCGCGAAGTACCCGGTGGAGGAGTACTTTCGCCTCCGGCAACCGGAGCAAGGGCTCTTCGATATTAACCGCCGTCCGCACCTCGTACCAGACGTTTTCCGCCAATTCTCTGTTTTTTCTCATATATTATAACCTCGTACATATATATATGCGGTTACCAGCCGTACTGCTTTAATCCGGCACGAAAAAAGAGCGAAATAAGTGAAAAAATCCCGTTTAACCGCAGATTACGTGGATGAAACAGATGAACACGAATTAAGAGAGGTGTGGGGTGAAGTATCTGCGTGTATCTGCCTCATCTGTGTTCATCTGCGGTTTCCCGTGATTCATGCCGGGGGCGTTGCGGGGGCGGCAGCGCCCCGCAGAGGGGGTAGCGGATGACCAAACGGAGGGAGATATGGACGCGCCGTAGGCGCAGGCCTTTCGACCAGAGAGCGGTCAGGAGCGTGGGGGAGGCTTCCCCCTCTGGAACTCCCCATTTTCAACTCCCAAATGGGCAGGAAACCTGATATTTTAGCAAAGACGTGTTATATTATGAGAGGAGGCTATGAAGCCTCACATCTTTTCTACATATGGAGGCCTGTTATGAGAGATATATTTGGGTTAAAACGAGAACCTGCTCTTGAGGTGGGTAAACGGGAGGCGGGCAAACGCTGTTTCCCGGCCGCGCTTTTTATCGCGGTTTTGCTGTTTGGCGTGTCGGGGTGCGAATTTATCAGCGATTTTTTGGGTTTGAACCCCGGCGATCTGCCGGAAAGTAACGAAGTAGCGTTCAAGGTTACGTTCAACGGCAACGGCGGGACATGGCTGGTTGGCGGAT
>JAIRNN010000275.1 GCA_031257995.1 Spirochaetaceae bacterium
AGGCCGCCCGGGATGACGATAACGGCCCGGTTTTCGGCTCGAAACGCAGCTGAACCCGCGTCTCCGCCGGAATAACCGCCCACTTTACGGCAAAAAGGGGATTACAGGCAGCCTCAAAGATCTCGGCCAAAGATGGCCAGAGGAGAAGTCTGCCCAGTCCCGTAACGTGAGGTTGTGAAACTGCCTTCCCTAATTATCTGTGTAATCTGTGATTGAAGCGGTGTTTTAGGGGCGAAGCCCTAGCAGTCTGTTGCACTTCGTTCTGTGTGGAGAGTCAAAAAGAACAAAGGGAGCGGGAGAAGCAGTATCCGCTTGCGATGATGGTAATACTGTCACTGTATTGTTACGCGACTGGGCGGATGCCGAGCCGGGCGATAGAGGAAGCGGCGCATACGAGCGTGGCGGCGAGACGCATTAGCGGGAACCGGACGCATCCAGATCACCTGGGTAAAGTCCACGATGGCCTGGTCGTAGTGCTCCTAGCCGGCGAAGCCGATGCCCGGTCAAGGAAGGTTCCGGCAGTCTTGGGCACGGAACTGCCATAGATCACGGTACGGACCACCGGCGCGGAATCTTGCAGGGTAGCAAACATTTCAGGGTAGTTGTCAATCGGACTTCATCACGGCATTAATCGCAGGGAGTCGCAGATAACACCATACAATGACGATACAGATGAGCGCGGATAAACACGGATAGTCTTTCTGTTGACAGAACGGATAGAATTAACCGCTAAGACAGGCAGCGGTTCTCCGGCCTATCGGTACGCTGCCACATTAAATGATACAGTAAGTCCCCAGCCGTCCGATACATTGCTTGTAACTCAAAGCATTGTGATACTCATCACAATTTATGAAAATTTTGCCCAAAATGGACGTTAGACTAAAGCAAATCAGCCGACAAGGTCATATCTAAGGCTATACACCATTGAAAGTTGGAGGATGTTATGGAAAATGTTATGGTTTTGACGAAGCTTTATCGGGATTACGAAAACGGCCTGATTGGAAGGACAGTGTTTGAGGCAAAACTCATGGGAGAAATTACTTACCGCACGCCGTCCATGCTGGGGAAAAGAAGAAAAAAGGATTTGCAGGATTTTCTTATCTGGCTTTATCCTAGGATTCACAGTGCGATTGACAATTACAAGAATACAGGTTCCAGTTTTGAAAGTTACCTCTACAGTATTGTCAACAAGGCCTACAAAGAGTTCCAGTTGAAGGATCACGAGCACAGAGTCACCGAACACACGGTCTGGACAGAGAAATCCTACGAATTCACCGGGTATGAATATGCCGCGGAATCCAAATATGCTGCGGAAAACGAGGTGTGCTATACCGCCGGGATGGAAAACGATAGGCTTAAGCCGTTTCTGCGCGTCTCAAACCCGCGCCAGATTCTGATTCTGTTGCTTAAATCCTACTATTTTCTCTCGGATGATTTTATCGCCAGAATCGCCCCGGCACTTGGGATGGACAAAGAGGAGATTAACAGGCTCATCATGGAACTACGGGATTTGTGCGCCGAGCGGGAACAGGAAATTCACGACTTGCGGGAACGGGTCCACACCCAGTTTTACCGCTGTCTTTCCTTTCAGTACCGCGCGGAAGCGGCTCCGGCGGATTCGTCCCGGCAGCAGTACTATCTAGAATGTTTGAACAGGGGATTAAAGCGGCTCTGCTCTATGCGGAAAACGTTGCGCAATCTTCATGTGGATGCGAGCAACAAGGAAATCGCTGAAGTTCTGGGCATAAGCAAGGGAACCGTGGACGCGAGTCTCTTTACCGTAAAAAAGAGTTACGAGCAGGTTCTGTCGGGCCTGAGTGCCTCGGCGCCTTCGATATAAATGTGGGCCGGCACCGCGTTTTCTTCTATATAACAGTGCAACAAGAGACGGATAACGCGGGGCAGGCCGCCTTTGATATAGGGCTCCTGCACCGAGAACAAGGCGAGGTCCCGCGCCCGTCCACTCTCCCTGAGAGCCGCCGCCGGGTTTTTCGCGTCGATGTCGTTTGTTACCGAAAATACGAGCGAGACAATATCTTCTTCACGGATACCGTTTCGCCCGGTCAAGAGGTCGTAAACGCGGGCGGTTTTCGCAACTATGTCGGCGGGGTCGTTTTCGACACAGACGGCCCCCCGGATCGCGGCGAGTTTTTTCATTTTAGAGGCCCCCCGGCAGTCGGCCCGCCGCAATCGTCTGGAAAACGCCGCCTAAGAGTCCCAGCGCAAGGCCCGCCGCGCCGAGAACAACATAGACAACCACAAAACGGAGGAAGAACGCCCGTTTGAACAGCAGCGTTTCCGCGATGTCGAACACGATGCCGAGCAGGGCGCTCACGAAAGTGAGGGCGCCGAGCGTCGCAAGATGCCGCACCAAAAAACTCAGGCCCGAATCCGGCCAGCCCTCTCTTGCCCCAACGAGATAGAGCGCAAACACCCATACCTCCATGACAAAAAAGAACGCGAACAGCCTCGAGGGTATGAGCTGGCAAGGATGCAGCCTCGTTTTGGCGGGCTTCCCGCCCGATTTTTCTTTCTCCCCATGAACAGGATTCATCCGCGCAGGGTTCGTCTTGATCTTCGCCATACCGTATCTATAAAACATTTTACGCGGACTGACAAGATGAAGGCCGCAATTTTACTTTTACAAAAGCACCCATATAAATTTGGGCGTATTTCAGGCACTTGCGCCTGAAACCGGGCTATCCGCTCCCATAAAGCCGCATGGCGCCGGGCGGCTTTATCCCGCTTCTATCCCTTGCGCGGCTGTCTTTACGGCGGCCGATGAGAGAATCCTGCGGGGTTTTAGGGGCGGCAGCCCCTCGCGGTGGGTTGGGTGGGGGGGGGGGTGGACCCGCTGAAAGTGCGGACACATCGACCGGAGTGCGTGTCCGGAGCGGAGGGGAAGTCTCCTACTGTCAACAAGTTAAGGGCATAGACATCTTCAAAAAGGCATGATAAACCGGAAAAGGGAGGGAAGATTACCAAGGGGGAAAAATGTTTTGAGAAAACCCGAAGCCTGACAGAAAAAGAGGGCTGCGAAAACCGCCCGAAGAAGCGGCGGCAGGATTTCAGCCGGGAGCGTAAAATGCCGTTCAAAAAACG
>JAIRNN010000020.1 GCA_031257995.1 Spirochaetaceae bacterium
AACAATCCCCAAAAGGCTTCCCGTTTCACTTTTTGCCGCGCCAGGCTGAACGCCCGCCCGTCTCATATGAGCCGCTTCTTTTATTTCCGGAAAAAACCGTCCGGGCGCGTCCCGAGAACTTTCTTTGACCGTGCCGGGCATAAAACGCATCCGTTTTTTGAACGGCATTTTACGCTCCAGGCTGAAATCCTGCCGCCGCTTCTTCGGGCGGTTTTCGCAACCCTCTTTCTCTGTCAGGCTTCGGGTTTTCTCAAGACATTTTTTTCCCTTAGTAATCTTCCCTCCCTTTTCCGGTTTATCATGCCTTTTTGAAGATGTCTATGCCCTTAACTTGTTGACAGGGGAAAGTCTCCCCTCTTTTTCCTCCTTAACAAATGAACAACGAATCTATGGGAGGCTTGACACTTTTTTCTCCATGTTCTATGATCCATTACAAGGATAAAACTTAATGGCAAGACTTTAGTCTTGCCCCTTTTACCCGGGGTGCTGGAACCGTCCGGCTGAGAATGGGCAGAGTGGAGCCCTAAACCCTAGAACCTGATACGGATAATACCGGCGGAGGGAAAAATGAATTATTTTCCAACTGTAAAACTGCGGGCGGCACTGTTTGCCGCAGCCGTGGTCGTGTTCCTGTTTGCGGGCTGCCAGAAAAAAGAGGCGGCGCAAGCGGACTTCACCCCCATTCGGGTCGTTCTTGACTGGACGCCCAACACCAACCATACCGGCTTGTATGCGGCTGACGCGTGGGGCTTTTACGCGGAGGAAGGGTTGTCGGTGGAGATTCTCTCCCCGCCCGCCGACGGCGCACTTGCCCTGGTCGGATCGGGAAAGGCCGAGTTTGGCATCGACTTCCAAGAATCGCTGGGCGAGGCGGTTAGCTCGGATACGCCGCTCCCGGTGAAGGCTGTCGCGGCGATCATCAGCCACAACACGTCGGGCATCGTGAGCCTTGAGTCTGCGGGCATCAAGACGGCGAAAGACTTGGAGGGGAAGCGTTTTGCCACATGGGACGAGGAGAAGTACCGGAGAATACTCCAAACCTTGATGACACCCTACGGCGGCGACAGCAGCCTCGTGCGTTATGTCCCCGGCGACGTAACCGATGTGGCCTCCGCGCTTGCGACGACCATCGACGCGGTGTGTGTGTACGAGGCTTGGGACGTGGCAAAGCTCAAACTGGACGGCCTCGCCATCAACTACATCGACATCGGCAAATCCGACAAACGTCTCGACCACTACACCCCGATCATCGCCGCGAACGAAACGTTTCTGCGGGAATCGCCTGAGACGGCCCGGAAGTTTATGCGGGCAACGGCGAAGGGCTACCGGTACGCGATCGAGAACCCGGCGGAGGCGGCGGCACTGCTGGTGGAGGCGGTGCCTGAGCTTGATCCGGCTCTGGTCGAGGCGAGCGCGCTATTCCTCGCGTCCCAGTACCAAGGCGATTCCCCGGCGTGGGGCTTCATCGACGGGGAACGCTGGGCGGATTACTACCGCTGGGCCTACGAGAACGAGGTATTGCCGGTGGATTTGGGGCAGCAAGGCTTTACCAACGAGTTTTTGCCCTGACACGGCAGACGCAACGGACTTAGGCGATGACCTTGTTTTCCTGCGATGGGATCACCTGCGCTTATGACGCGGCAGCGGAACCGGCGGCAAAACCGGTCCCGGTAATCGAGGGGGTCAGCATCGAACTCCCCGCCAACGGTTTCGTGTCGCTGGTGGGGCCGTCCGGCGTGGGCAAAACGACGCTGTTCAAGGCACTGGCCGGACTGAAAACGCCGGACCACGGACGGGTGCTGCTCGACGGGGAAGACATCACCGGCAAGGCGGGGCGTGTCGGCTATATGCCGCAGAAAGATATGCTTTTCCCCTTCCGCACCGTCCTCGACAACACGATCCTCCCGCTGGTGATCCGGGGCGAAAAGAAGAAAGCGGCGCGGGAAAAAGCGTCCGCCTATTTCCCCGTTTTCGGCCTCGACGGGTACCAGAACCGCTACCCGCACGAACTCTCAGGCGGTATGAGACAGCGGGCCGCGCTCCTCCGCACCTGCATGACCGCCAACAAGGTGATCCTGCTCGACGAACCTTTTTCCGCCCTCGACGCGATTACCCGCGCCGAACTCCAGCGCTGGTACGAAGAGATGGCCGCCCGCATGGGACTGGCCACCATCTTCATCACCCACGACATCGACGAAGCGGTTAAGCTCTCCGACATCGTCTACCTCTTGGGCGGCAAACCGGGCCGCGTGAGACTGCGGCAAGCCGTCCCTGTCCGACACCCCCGTCCGCCCGACTTCACGCTCTCCCCCGACTTCCTCACCGTCAAACGAGACATCCTTGCGGCAATGGAAGAACAGGACAACTAAAAGCCCCGGAGGGGATTCCCCCCTTCGGGGAAATGGATAATGGATAATTGGAGGCTGCTCGTTTCCATTATCTACTGAGCCTGTTTCAAAACCTCAAACTTCCCCCTTTTTTCATCTTTTTTACCATTTTTTAGTGCCAAAATAAAGCAAACGGGCTAACAACCGCATATATAATACAGAGGCATTGTATATGCGAAAACAAAGACAGTTAGCAGAGAACGTCTGGTACGAGGTACGGACGGAGGTTAATATCGAGGAGCCCTTGTTCCGGCTGCCGTGGACGAAAGTTCTGCTCCACCGCGTACTCCGCGAGATTAGGAAGCGTTATCCCTTTGAGATGCGCGGGCTCAGGCTTGAGGAGGCATGGCTCACGTTTTACGTCAAGCCCGACGACGGCTTTAAGCTGCCGCTGATAATGCAGCTGCTGAAACAAACGTTTTCCCTGCGGTTCAACATAATCGCGGGACGGACGGGGCACGTTTGGGGTGAACGGTATGAGTCGGAGATCTTGGACGGGGAGCCGCCTGAGTGGGCGGAAGCGGTGGACTGGGCGGCGATAAACAAGTCGGCCAACACGCCGGTAGCGGGAGCGATGGCCTACACCTTGACATGGGACAGCCTGAGGTCGCCCGGGATGACGATAACGACCCGGTTTTCGGCGAAAAACGCTTCCAAACCCGTGTCCCCACCCGGCTAACGGCCTAGATCACGGCTAAAAAGGGGTTCCGGCAAGCCTCAAAGTTCACGACCCAAGATGGCCGCAAGAGAAGTCTGCCCACTCCCGCAACGTGGGGTTGTGAAACGCCTCTCCTTATATCCGCGCCGCCATTTGGCGCTATCCGCATACATCTGTGGTCCCTTGTGATAAAGGCTGTGATTAATGCCGGGGGTGTTGCGGGGGCGGCAGTGCCCCGCAGAGGGGGTAGCGTAAGACCGCAGGGCTGGAGCGAGGGGGAGACTTCCCCTTCCTTTTCTATCTTTTCGAGGGGTTTTGAAATAGGCTCAATTGAAAAATTATTCAGTTTGGAAAGCTGCCCTTGCATTTTTTTGTATGACTGGTATATAATGAAATGCATAGGTTGGCATTTAAGTTCCCGCGTTCCTAAGTTTCCACAATGAACATTCCCTCACTGAATGGGAATGAAGCGGAAGTGAAACGAGAATCGGACGAGAATGTACCCAAAAAAGCTCAAATAATTATGGAGGTTTTCATGACTGAAACCATCGAGTTCCCGCAGGATCTTCTGGCATTCATTGATGAATGGAAGGTCAAACAGGGTAGCCTGATTATGATTCTGCACAAGACGCAGGAGACTTTCGGCTACATTTCGCGTCCGGCGGCGGAGAAGCTGGCGCAGCTTACCGCTATTCCGCTGGCGCGTATCTACGGCGTTGTGTCGTTTTACCACTTTTTCAAAACGACCAAGCCCGGTAAGCACAAGGTATCGGTGTGTCTGGGCACGGCTTGCTACCTGAAAGGGGGCGGCGACATCATTGAGGATGCCCGCAAGGAACTTCGCCTTGCGCCCGGCGGTGTTACCGAGGACGGGTTGTTCTCAATAGACGAAGTTCGCTGTGTAGGATGCTGTGGCCTCGCGCCCGTTATGACGGTTGACAAAGACACCTACGGGAAAATGACGAAGGCGCAGCTTCCCGGTATCTTTGACAAGTACCGCAAGGCGGAAGGAGCGTAACCTATGGCAAAATTTACGAAAGATTCCCTTAACCAGATGAGGGATGCCAAAAAAAAAGACTGGCGGAAGTGTCAATACACGGTCTTGACCTGCGGCGGTACTGCCTGTCAGTCCAACAAGGGCGAGGAAATCTACGAGGATTTGATCGCCGAGGCCAAAAAGCAGGGCGTAAGCGACAAGGTGCAGGTTATCAAGACCGGGTGTTTCGGTTTCTGCGAGAAGGGCCCGATTGTCAAGGTTATGTCCAACAATCTCACCGAAACGTCCTTCTATGTGGAAGTCAAGCCGGAAGACACGCCTGAGATCATCTCGGCGCAGGTGAAGGGCGGCCATGAAGTGGAGCGCTTGCTCTACAAGGATCCCAGCGGTAAGACGCACACGAAGAGCTCGGGCGAGGGCAACATCGGTTTCTACCAAAAGCAGATTCGCGTAGTGTTGCGGAACTGCGGCGCGATCAACCCGGAAGACATCAACGAGTACATCGTGAACGATGGCTATGCCGCCCTCGAAAAATCGTTGTTTGAGTGGAAGCCGGAAGAGATCGTCGAGCAGCTCAAGATTTCCGGCTTGCGCGGACGCGGCGGCGCGGGTTTTCCGACGTGGATGAAGTGGGATGCCACGCGCAAGGTCTCAGGCGACATCAAATACGTCGTCTGTAACGCCGACGAGGGCGACCCGGGCGCGTATATGGACCGTTCTACGATTGAGGGCGACCCGCATTCGGTTATTGAGGCAATGACGATTTGCGGCAAGGCGATAGGCGCGACTCAAGGCTATGTCTACATACGCGCCGAGTATCCCCTCGCCGTCCACCGCCTCGAAATTGCGCTTGCTCAGGCAAAGGAATGCGGGCTTCTGGGCAAAGACATCCTTGGATCGGGCTTCGATTTTGACATCGAGATCAGACTGGGCGCGGGCGCGTTTGTCTGCGGCGAGGAAACGGCTCTGCTGCGCTCTCTCGAAGGCCAGCGCGGTATGCCGACTCCCAAACCGCCATTCCCGGCGGTTGCGGGTCTCTGGGCGAAACCCACCTGTATCAACAATGTGGAAACCTTTGCCAACATCCCGGCGATACTCGTCAAGGGCGGCGAGTGGTTTGCCGCGATGGGCACGCCCGACTCGAAAGGCACGAAGGTCTTTGCCCTCACCGGCAAGGTGGAAAACTCAGGTCTCATCGAGGTTCCGATGGGCACGACGCTCCGCGAAATCATCTTTGAGATCGGCGGCGGTATCAAGAACGGCAAGAAGTTCAAGGGTGTCCAAACGGGCGGCCCCTCAGGTGGTATCCTGACCGAGAAAGACCTCGATACGCCGATCGACTATGCCGGTCTTGCCAAGATGGGGTCGATGATGGGTTCCGGCGGCATGATCGTCATGGACGAGGACGACTGCGCTGTCGATGTAGCGCGTTTCTATATGGATTTCTGTGTTGACGAAAGCTGCGGCAAGTGTTCGCCCTGCCGGATCGGCACCTCGCAGATCCTCGCTATCCTGAACAAGATTGCGGAGGGCAAGGGTGAAGATGCCGACTTGGTCAAGCTAGAGTCAATCGGCAAGGCAATGACCAAGGCATCTCTCTGCGCCTTGGGCGGTACCGCCGCCAATCCGACGCTTTCCACGCTCAGGAATTTTCGCGACGAATACTTGGAACATATCCACGACAAGAAATGCCGTGCCGGCAAGTGTAAGAAACTTGCGATTTTCCAAATCCTCGAAGATCCCTGCATCGGCTGCGGTATGTGCGCTCGGAAGTGCCCGGTCGACGCGATTACGTCCAAGGAGGACTGGACACCGGACGGCAAGAAAAAGAAACCGCCCATGGTCATTGATCAGTCTAAATGTATCAAGTGCGGCGAATGTTTCAGCAATTGTAAGTTTAACGCTGTGGTTAAGAAGTAAGGAGAGGAGATTTCACTATGGTAAATATTAAAATAAACGGCGCCCCGCTTCAGGTTGAGGAGGGGACGACCATTGTAAACGCGGCAAAGAAGGTGAACATAAAAATCCCCACTCTTTGCTACAACCCCGATTTGTCGCCGTGGGCGTCGTGCGGTCTCTGTATCGTGCGTACCGCAGGACCCGGTTCCCCGCGTATGGCCCGCGCCTGCACGACGGCCGTTGCCGAGGGTATGGACATCGTTACCCATGACGCGGAGCTCATCAGCGTGCGCCGTACCGTGCTGGAACTCATCCTGTCCAACCATCCCAACGACTGTCTCCAGTGCCCGCGTAACGGTTCCTGCGAGTTGCAGACGCTTGCCGAAGAGTTTGGCATCCGCGAGAATCCGTTCCAGCGGATCAAGAACAACCTCAAGATCGACGATTCCAACCCGTCTATCGTGCTGAACCCCGAAAAGTGCGTCCGTTGCGGACGTTGCGTGAAGGTTTGCCAGCAGGTACAGAACGTGTGGGCCATCGAGTTTTTGGGGCGCGGGATCAAAGGCGCCATCGCGCCGGCAGCCGACGTGCCGCTGGGTGAAAGCCCCTGTATCAAGTGCGGTCAATGCGCGGCTCACTGCCCCGTGGGCGCTATCTACGAACGGGACGAGACGGCGGAAGTCTGGGCCAAGCTCATGGATCCGGCCATCACGACTGCCGTGCAGTTCGCTCCCGCCGTGCGTGTCGCGCTAGCCGAGGAATTCGGTCTTGAACCCGGCTTCGTCGCCACCAAGAAGATATATGCGGCGCTCCGCAGACTCGGCTTCAACGCCGTCTTCGACACCAACTTCTCCGCTGACCTCACCATTATGGAAGAAGGCAGCGAGCTGGTCAGGCGGCTCACCGAAAAGTCCGCGGACATCCCGCTCATCACCTCGTGCTGCCCCGCATGGGTCGATTACATGGAGAAGTACTACAGCGACTTCATCCCGAATTTCTCCACGGCAAAGTCGCCGCAGCAGATGATGGGCGCGATGATCAAGGGTTATTGGGCAGAGAAGGCGGGCGTTGACCCGGACAAGGTCTACTCCGTGTCGATTATGCCCTGTACCGCGAAGAAGTGGGAATGTCACCGAGACGACCACATGAAGAGCGCGGGCCACGGCTGGGACGTTGACATCGCAATCACGACCCGCGAGTTTGCCCGCATGATCAAGCAGGCCGGCATCGACGTGATGAACCTGCCCGACGAAGAGGCGGACAGCCCGCTGGGCCCCTACACAGGCGCGGGAACGCTGTTTGGCACGACCGGCGGTGTTATGGAAGCGGCGGTTCGCAGCGCCTACTATCTTGTTACCAAGAAAGAGTTGGGCAATGTGAACTTCACTCCGGTACGCGGCCTTGAAGGTGTCAAGGAGGCGGAAGTCGATCTCGACGGCGCCAAGATCAAGATCTGTGTCGCCCACCAGATGGGTAACATCGAGTCGGTGCTGGAGAAGATCCGCGCGTGCCGCAAGGAAGGGAAGCCCTCCCCGTGGCAGTTCATCGAGGTGATGGCCTGTCGCGGCGGCTGTGTCGCGGGCGGCGGCCAGCCCTACGGCGCGACGGACGAAATCCGCGCCCAACGCGCCGCCGGACTTTACCGGGACGATGAGCAGTCCAAACTGCGCTGTTCACACCAGAATCCGCTGATCACGCAGGTGTATAGCGAATTCCTCAAGTCGCCCGGCGGAGAGACCGCCCACAAGCTGCTCCACACCCACTACCACGCCCGGCCGCTCTACAACAAGTAGTTCACCAGCCTTTGAGGGAGCCGCGATAACGTCATGTTCATCTGCGGCCCCCTCATCTTACAGGCTTAACCACAAAAAACCACGGGTTGAACGGATAAACGCGGATTTTTCGCATCGAACGCCGCTTCATCTGTGCCGCCGTGTGGAGCCTGATTTATTTCCCCTCTTGACAAAAAAAAACGCGGCGTGGTATAAATAAATGTGATACGGTTCACGTGTCAAATCCGGCAGAGGGGGTTTTTGTGGCGAAAATACCTGTTTCTCAAGATTTAGGGTTGGTGTTTCTCTTGACAGAGTTCCCCCTTCCCATCCAATCCACCAAAAAATTGGTGATAGTCCAAAATAGACTTGATTTACTACAATGTAAGCAAGTTTGGATTCAGAATTGAGTCAACAGAGGCAAACCCGCCGTTCATCGCAAACAGCATCCCGCACACATCGTCAATGACAGTTTCCGATGCTCTGTATACAGTCTCAAATAAGGAATTATAGCGGT
>JAIRNN010000127.1 GCA_031257995.1 Spirochaetaceae bacterium
GAAAAAGACTGGGCAAATATGAAGCGTACTTTGCGTGACACCGCTGCTTTTTGCGATTTACTTCAGACTGCAATTTACAATTATTGGTGTTAGGTCTATTTAAGTGGAACTACTATATCAACTGCGGCAATGTCATCAACGCGAAGGCGGCACCGAATAAGTGTCCGGTCTGCGGCTATGCGGATATTCCGTGGTCCGGAGCTTCGGCATACGTTCTTGAACAAGAAGATTTTTAGCTTGATGTGTTTCAAAATTTCATTTTGAAAACGTCTCGCTGGATTTAACGAAAAGCCGGGCAAAAGCCCGGCTTTTTTTCTGTAAACCAGATTCTTACCCGTTTAAGGATCAGATACCATCGGCGCTATTCCCAAAATCCTGTATAAGCAGCTTGCGGGTATTCTTTCCGCTACCTCTGTGTTCAGTTACCCTACGTGGATTATTTCGCGTTCAAGTTTGAAGCCGAATGTCTGGAAGGCTTTTTCTTCGGTGAGTGTGATGAGGCGTTGCACGTCGTTTGCGGTCGCTCCGCCTGTGTTGATGATGAAGTTGCCATGCCAGGGGGCGATCTGCGCGCCGCCGATTTGCAGGCCGCGAAGACCCAGTTCCTCGATGATCTTTCCCGCCGGTTTGCCGAAATCGCGGTTGTTTTTGAAGATGGAGCCCGCAGACGGGTAGCGGAAATGGCCTTTTGCTTCGCGTTCCGCCCGGCGGGCGGCAGTTTTTTCGGCGATGAGGGCGGGATCGCCGAGGGGGAGAGAGAATACGGCTTCAAGGATGACGATATTCCGACCCTGAAAGGGGCTTTTCTTGTAGGCGAAGGCGGCGAGGTCTGTGGGGGCGGTTACCGGTTTGAGGTGTTCGTCGAGGAAGGTGGTTTCGACGAGGAGGCATGAGATCGAGCGTTCGTAACAGCGGGCGTTCATCCACACCGCGCCGCCGATAGTTCCCGGCAACCCGGCAAAGTCTTCAAGGCCGGAAATGCCGTTGTCCGCAACCCAGCGAACGGCATCGTCGGTAGGGGTGCCGGAACGAAACCCCACGTGGACGGGTTCCTCCCTTCGGGGGAATTGATAATGGATAATTGGAAATGGATAATACGAGTTAAGGGATGGGGTCTTAGGGGCGGAACCCGGGACTGCGTCCTTTGGAGAGGGGGTAGCGAAAGACGGCGCAAACGCATAAGCAATTGAAGCGCTTGCGCTGGCAGGAGCGAGGGGGAGGCTTCCCCCTTCTGATTCTATAGACGCTCCCGTCCATGAGCCGGTATCGAGTACAACGCCGCGTATCCCCTCATCGGCGACAAGCAGGTTCGCGCCGCCTCCAAGAATGAATACGGGGACGGCTTCCGTGCGGGCAAGTCCCAGCAGGGCGGCGGTATAGGAGACGAAGCAGCCGGTGTCGGGTTTGAGGTAGAGGTCTGCCGGGCCGCCGATATTGAAGGTGGTGTGCCGGGACATCGGTTCGTCAAAAGCGGCAATGCCGGAGAACGAGGCCATTGTTTGGCTTCGCGCAAAGAGAGCTTGCACCGTCATGCGGACAGTATACCGGAAAATGCTCTTTCACGCATTGGTTTCACGGTGGAGGACGGCGTTTTCGGACAGGGATAGTCCCCTCCGCTGGGAACAGACCCCTCGCCGCTAAAAGTGTATACTGGTGCCGTGTATTTGCGGGTAACCCGTTCAGGGTTTGTGTATCTTAAAAAAGGCGACGATCTTTTTGCGGTTGCCGACATGCTGGCGAATGTGCCGGAGGCGGGTGAGTATTGTGTTGCCGACTGTCTTGAGAGCGGGTTTGTGGCGGAACTGTGCGCTGCGGGTTTTTTGGTCATGTCGTATCAGGCAGGCGGCAGCGTTCTCTTGTATCCCAAATACCACAATGTTCGTTCCGCGTTGTTTTTTGACAATCTGCATGTCTCGAAGTCTGTCCGCCGGTTTCTACCGCGTTATGAGTTACGTTTTGATTGCGATTTTGATGTTATCGTGGATACGTGCGTCGCCAAACACGGCGCACAGTGGCTTACGGAGCCGCTGCTTGTTGCCATCCGTGAGATACGGCGCGCGGGGGACAGCCCGGTAAGGCCGGTGTCGTTTGGCGTGTACCGTGACGGCGAACTCAAGGCGGGCGAATTCGGCGTGGTCGCGGGTCGTGTTTACACAAGTTATTCCGGCTACTACGAAGAAAACTCCGCTGGGCGTGTGCAAATGATCCTTACGGCGCGTTACCTTGAACAAAACGGCTTCGCTTTCTGGGATCTGGGGATGCCACTGCCTTACAAAAACACGCTGGGAGCCGTGGACATTGACGCGCGGGACTGGACCACGCGGTTTCGGGAGGGGCTTAACGCGGGCAATTAATCACGGGTTTCATCTTTGATCCGGAGATCAGGCAGACTCTCCGTCCAGTTCAATCGCTTTCTTGACCAAGTCCGCGCCGAGCCATGACTGTTTTTCAAGCAATTTCTGCAACAGGGGTGGCATTTGATACGACCTTAGGCATTGGCGAAGTCCGCATCCAGTTCGTCCGCGCCGGAGAAACAGGAAACCTGATGAGCGGCAAGTATATCAAGGAACGCAAGGCGGAAAACGCCGAGTACCCGAGCCGCCATACCCGATGAAACTTTTCCCATTTCGTAAAGTTTGATCAGTGAGGCCGTTTTTATTTCCCGTTCAAACTCACGGTCGCGCATTTTCAACGAGGCGGCTCAACGAGGCGGCAAGGGTTTCTGGATACGATACGGCTATTTGTCTTTCCATACCGTCCATTAGGAGGATTGTGAGTATGCCGTCGACATGGCGCGGACATAGTTGCTTGTTATTAGTTGCAAGTTATGAGATAAACGGGAACCGCAGAAATTATAGAAACGCGCCTAGCAGTCAGTCACCGTTGAAATAGCGGGTATTATAATTTATACTAAAGGCATAGTCATCAAACGGGAGGGAGTCTATGCCCGCAAAGAAATACAAAGTTACTTTAACTGCCGATGAA
>JAIRNN010000185.1 GCA_031257995.1 Spirochaetaceae bacterium
TGCGGCGTATTCGGCGATACGCCTTCCGCCATCGTCAAAAAGGCGTATGCCGCCGCCGACAAAGGCGACACCAAGGCCCTCTTCGCCCTGATGTCGCCGGAGACGGCGGAGAAGGTTGCGCCGTATGCCGCAAAACTAATGCAGTCGCTGGCCGCGCAGATAGGCTCAAACGGCGCCATCGTTAAAACGGAAGAGCAAATTGCGGGAGATGTCGCGGCGGTAAGGATCACCCAGAAAAATGGCGGTACCAGCCTCGTTTCCTTTGAGAAAGTGGGCGGTAAATGGAAAATAGTGGACTTCAACTCAAGGTTACCCCCCAGGATCAGCGAAGATGGTTTTACTTCCTCTGGCAAAGCGCCGGCATCAAGGGTACGGGTAACAACATTTGCCGGAGGGGAAGAGGGCTATGCGGACGGCAGTGGCACGGAAGCCCGATTTGACAGACCGACCGAAATAGCGGCAGACAAATCCGGCAATGTCTATGTTGCGGACAATGGCAACAACCGCATACGGAAAATCACGCCCAAGGGCATGGTAACAACGCTTGCCGGAAGCGGTAAAGCGGGCTATGCGGACGGCAGTGGCACGGAAGCCCGATTTGACAGACCGACCGAAATAGCGGCAGACAAATCCGGCAATGTCTATGTCTCGGACAATGGCAACAACCGCATACGGAAAATCACGCCCAAGGGCGTGGTAACAACGCTTGCCGGAGGGGAAGAGGGCTATGCGGACGGCAGCGGCACGGAAGCCCGATTTGACAGACCGAACGGAATAGCGGCAGACAAATCCGGCAATATCTATGTCACGGACTTTGGCAACAACCGCATACGGAAAATCGGCAAGTAGTTGAAAGAGAGCGGGCTTCGGTTAAGGCATGAAAAAACTTGTCGGCTCGGGAATAGGCATCGTTTTATCGGCCGCCGCAGTGTATGTTTTTGCGCCGCGAGGCGATGCCCTTCCCCTTTCGGCAACGGCGGAGATTCCCGCGCTCGTCCGGGACGGCGATGTCATTTGCAGGCTGGGCGACCGCTCTTGGTCGCGGTGGTTCAAGAACGTGTCGCCCCGAGACCGGCGCTTTTCCCATGCGGGCATCGCACGTATCCGGAACGGGCGCGTTACCGTGATTCACGCGGAGGGCTGGCGGGACAGCGATTTTGTCCGCGAAGAAGCCTTGGAGGATTTTCTTGAAATTGCGCGGGCGGCGGGCGTCTACCGGCTCAACACCGATGATGGCGATCTCATGGCAATTTTGGCGGCGGAGTATACCGGCGTTCCTTTTGACTGGCGCTTTGACCGGGAGGACAGTACCGCGCTCTACTGCACGGAACTGATAGACGTTGTTCTGTCGCGGCTGCCGGCCCCCCGGCGCCTCGAAGCGGTCTTTTTTAAGGGGGCGGGGAAAGAGATCATCCCCCTGGAGTCGATCTCCCGCTCGAAACTTTTTACCGAGGTGTTTTACCGCTCAGGCGGTTGACATACTCATTTGACGGCGGGAAACGGCAGCCGCATGCGGAATTATCCGCGAAGGATGGATTTTATGAAAACGGCAACAGGTCTTTTTCGGCAAGCTGTCCTGTAGACAGCCGCTGTCCGTAGGATAGCGGGGCTAAAAGCGAGGCTGGCGGCGGGGACAGCCCCCGGCGATACCGGGGCTTGCTTTCGGAGCATACACAAAGGAGTATTAATATGAAACGAAACGGTGCGGCACGGTCCGCTCTTCTGCTGGTCTTCGCGCTGGTTTTTGCGGGATGCGAAGGGGACAGCCCTGACGACGGCGGCTTCTTCGAGGCAAAACTGCGCGGAACGTGGGAGACACACGATCCGGACGAGTTACGGGAAGGCTACAACGGAAAGGTCGTTATCAACTGGGACACCATCACCATTACCGGCTACACAGGTTACATCGGGTGGGCCACCGATGAGTCAACGCGCCCCTTCAAGGACATTACCAAAGGCGTTTCCCGCAAAGGCTATGCGGAGGACGGAAAAATCTACATCAACGACTTCGGGTGGAAAGAGGGAATCCCCTACGAGTACGATGCGGGCGCGTACCCCGATTGCCCGAAACTTTTGCGGTTCACATTCGGGGGCCGACCCGAGACGCTGCGGAAGACCGGGGAGCAGGGGCCCCCTCTCTCGTAAAGCGGGGGAAGGGATAACGGCGGGGATTGGGCGGGCCGAGATGGCGGCGGGGCATCATAGATGCCGGGTGTCCATGACACCTTGGGGGTGTCCCCCGCTGAGAGGAGTGCCGTAAGACGGCTCAAATCCTGCAAACCGTCGCAGACTGCGTCTGCTTATAGGTTTGCAGGGTTTGAGCTGGCTGGAGCGAGGGGTCGGCAATTTGCCGCGACTTCCCCCACCGGCTGCTCTTTTTTCCCCTTCCCCTCCGAGAAAAGAAGCGTTATACTGTTGGTATGGCTCTTAACCTCAAAAACCTGCGGAACATCGGGATCATGGCGCACATTGATGCCGGGAAAACTACGACGACTGAGCGTATTCTCTTTTATACGGGGAAGACGCACCGGATCGGCGAAGTGGACGACGGCGAGGCGACGATGGACTGGATGGAGCAGGAGCAGGAACGGGGGATCACCATCCAGAGCGCGGCGACGACGGCTTACTGGCGGGGGACGCAGATCAACCTTATTGATACGCCGGGGCACGTGGATTTTACGGCGGAGGTGGAGCGGAGTTTGCGGGTGCTGGACGGAGCGGTGGCGATTCTGGACGCGGTGCGCGGGGTGGAGCCGCAGACGGAGACGGTATGGCGGCAGGCGGAGCGTTACCGGGTGCCGTGTATCGCCTATATTAACAAGATGGACCGCGCCGGGGCGGATTTTTTTTCGGCGCTGGACGACATTCGGCTCAAACTGGGCGCGAATCCGGCGCCGGTGCAGGTGCCGATTGGCCGCGAGAACGGGTTTGAGGGGGTCATCGACCTTGTTACGATGAAGGAGATCCGGTTCGGCGGGGGCGACGGAAGCGATCTGGATGAAAGGCCGGTTGAAGCCGGGCGCGAGGCGCTTGCCAACGAATGGCGCGACCGCCTGATCGACGCTTTGTCGTCCATTTCCGATGAGATCACCGAGAAGTTTTTGGGCGGCGAGGAGATTCCCGCCGCCTTGATCCGGGAAACGTTGCGCTCAGGCGTGTTGAACCGGACGTTGTTGCCCGTGCTGGCGGGGGCCTCGCGGCGGAACATGGGAGTGCAGCCCCTTCTCGACGCGATCGTGGATTACCTTCCCGCGCCGGACGAGGTTGTTCCGGCCCGCGCCCGCCACACGAAGAAAAACGAGGATGTCGGGGTTCCCTGCGACCCCAAGGCCGCGCCGCTGGGCCTCGTGTTCAAGATTCAGAACGACCGCGAGGCGGGGAGCCTCTGCTATGTCCGTATGTATTCGGGGAAGATCGCATCAGGAGACACGGTGTGCAACATCGGGAAGCGCAAGCGGGAGCGGGCCAACCGCATCCTTCGTATGCACTCCAACAAGAGCGAGCCGCTGCCTGAGCTTTGCGCCGGGGACATCGCCGTCATCATCGGGCTGAAACTCGCGCAGACCGGCGATACCATCGGCAGCGAGGGAGTGCCGCTCCTCCTTGAGACGATGCAGTTTCCCGAACCGGTCATCTCCGTGTCGATCGAGCCGGAAACCGCGTCCGAGGCGGACAAGCTGAAAGAGACCCTCGCCGTTCTTTCGCGGGAAGACCCCACGTTCACCACCCGCGAGAATGTGGAAACCGGGCAGACGCTGATCTCCGGCATGGGCGAACTGCACCTCGACGTGCTGGTAACGCGGCTCACGAAGGAGTTTGGCGTGAAGGCCCGTGTGGGCAATCCCCAGGTGAGTTACCGCGAGTCGATCGCCGCCGCCGCCGAGGAACGGGCCGCATTCTCCCGCGTCATCGCCGGAAAAGAAAACGCCGCCGCCGTTACCATCAGAGTGGAACCCGAAAAGCAGGGCGCGGGCAACCGCTACACCGTCGATCCCGTCCTCCGCCAAAAACACGCCGCAATCCCCGCCGAAATCTGGCGGGCCGTCGAACGCGGTGTCCAAGGCGCGCTCCCCTCCGGCATCGTGATGGGCTACCCCTGTATCGATGCCGACATCACCCTCGTGGGCCTCGAATACTCAGAACTTACCGGCACCGAGATCGCCTTTGAAACCTGCGGCGCGCTTGCCGCCGACAACGCCCTCCGAGCCGCCAGCCCCATCCTCCTCGAACCCGTGATGCGCGTTCTCATCATCTCCCCCTCCGAATCAGTCGGCGAAGTGATGAGCCTTGTCAACCAGCGCGGCGGCCAAGTCCAGAGCCTCGACTCCAAACCCGCGGGAGACGAAATCCGAGTCTTCGCCCCGATGGCGAAAATGTTCGGCTTCATGACCGCCCTCCGCTCCGTCAGCCAGGGCCGCGCCACCTTCACGATGGAATTCTCCCACTTTGAAAAGATACGGGAAAAGAAGTAAAAAGGGGAAGTCTCTCCCTCGTAGAAGCGCTCTATTGGTATCAAAAATTGCTATGCGTTTATTCTGCTCTCCGTCTCACGTGATTTTTTCCGTCTGTTGTGGTATAGTTAGGGTATGGGTAAAGGCATCCGCTATGGCTTTGTTTTGGCAACGATTGTTTTTCTTTCATTATTTTCCTGTGCCATGGAAGATACAGGCGGCGAAGGCGGCGGGGAATATGCCGCTTACATCCATAGTCTGCCAAATTCCGTTCATAAGGTCCATGTTGACGGGAACGGTGAGGGTTCGCTGACGCTGAACGGGCTTAGCAATAACAATGTTTTTCTCGTGAAGGCGAACACCACAAGTACGATGAAATCTTTCGTCAATACCGTGCCGCTGCAATCTATTATGGGGGAAACGTTGTCCGCTGCCTCTGTTGCCGGTACGGAAGGACGGAGACCTGCCGGAACGGTTACGCTGGGCGGGAAAACCCTTACTCGCTACGAACGCCGCTGGGACATCACGATCCCGCCTGAGCATAACGCGCTGTGGGCAAACCGGAGTGTGTTACGTTCTTTCACAGAACCGACGGTGGGCGATCAAAGGAATTTTTATGTGGATATAACAAATCCTGCGGATGTCTTCACCGAAAAAAGCGCGACGCTGAAGAAAAACGGGCAGTATTGCCGTATATGGGTCGTTAATGAGAATCTTGCTGTCGGTGCCTCTACCAATAACGATAACCAAATTACCGAGGCGCAGATTGACGCGCTTGCCTCCAAGTTTGACGAGATATACCCCCTTGAAACAAACCTTTTGGGCTATGAGTACGGTGGCGGGCTGGGCGGGAACGGCGGAAGGGATGGCGACCCTAAAATCCAGATTCTTCTTTTTGACATAGACGGGGATTTTTCTGCTACGCATGACCACCCCGACGGTATGGTATTGGGCTACTTTTATTCGGGTGATGAATTCCAAACCACACAAAACCCTTATTCAAACGAAGCCGAAATCTTTTATCTGGATGTGGAGATGCTGGACGCGAAGCCCACGATGATTTACACCACGTTGATCCATGAGTTTAACCACATGATTAACTTCAATGTGAAAGTGCTTCAAACCGGAAACTTCAGTAACTATGAGACGTGGTATACGGAGATGCTGTCTATGCTGGCCGAAGATGCCATCGGGCCGCTCGTGGGCATCCCTTATATTCCCGACATGGAAAACGGCAACGTCATCATAGAACGCATCCATCTCTACTGGCTCATGTATTATATCGCGGGCGTTATGCAGTGGAATGATTCTAATCCGTATCCCTACTATGCCTCCAACTATGCGTTCGGCGCGTATCTGGTGCGGAATTTCGGAGGGCCGTCACTCCTTTCCCGCATCGCGAAATCGAACCTCGGCGGCAGGGATTCCCTTGACCGGGCGCTCAACGCGCTGAACAAAACGGTTGACGGCATGCCCGTGAACCACACCTACGCGCTCTCCCGATTCGGCGAGGCGCTCGTGTATTCGGGAAACACCATACCGCAGTACGCCCTTTCGTTTGACAAGACCGCAACCGGAACAGTAGGCGGCGTGCCCTATACGTTCCCCCGCTTCAACATTTGGGATATGGACTATACGCTACCTGAAGATGTTGATTGGTCCGGCCCGTTGGTTCCTGTATACGACGGTACCGACTTGCCCATGGAGCCCTATTCCGTTCAGTTGTATTCCAAAAATGAATGGTGTCCGAGCCAAACCGACAGCCTCACGGTTAACCTTTCCGGCGAAGATCTCGGCGTTACCTACTATCTTATGGTCAAATGAACCGTAGGATAAACGCATAGCAAAACCACTCGGCAAGCCGTTCCAGACTAGACCCGATGACCCAGCCAGTCTCGACAGCCGAGATCGGCCAGTCTCGATAATCGCAACCAGCCTGGTTGCGACAGACACAATCAGCCTAATCATATCAGTCGAAATCAGCCTGGTTTCGTTGGACGAAATTAGGCTAGTATCGACAGGCCATTCGTGTCTGTTTGTGTGGTTCGTGGTTAAATTCTTTCTTCCCTTACCCTTTCCGCTATCTTCTCCAGAAACGTCCACGAATCGAGCGCCGTATCCGGTTTGAGCGGCAAACCGGTCCGCATACTCCGCAGATTGCGCCATATGGCGGCGTGGAATCACTAGAAAACCGCAAGTAACTTGTCAAGCTCCATTTCCTCTGATAGAGTGGTGATAAGTTATTATTTTTATGGAAGCATTTTGACCAATACCGCTCTAAAGCAGTATAAGCGGTTAAACGAACCTATGTTAAACCGGATCACCAGCGCGATAGACGGTTTGGAAAAAGAACCGCCGGAGATGAATGTAATACCTTTGACCGGGAAACACGGAAATTTCCGGCTAACAGTGGGCGGGATCCGCATCCTATACCGGATTGAGAATAATACGGTTTTGGTTACTAACATTGTACCGCGAGGGCAAGCCTACACGAAAAAAACTATGAGGGGGTAATTATGGAAACCGCAGCATTAAGAGACACATTGCATTCTTACATTGACGCATTGCCGGATCGCAGCCTTCCCGCTTTAAGGCCGCTTTTATCATTCCTTGTCGAACCGCCGTACCGTGCGGGAACGGACTTGACTGATGAAGAAAACACTATGATTGAAGAGAGCCTCGCAGAATACCGAGCCGACCCGTCAAGTGTTGTCTCTTGGCAGAAAGTTCGCAGAGCATAACCACAGGATAAACGCATAGGAGTACGAAAACCACTCGACAAGCCGTTCGTGTTGGTTGTGGTTAAATTCTTTCCCCCCTCATCCTTTCCGCTATCTTCTCCAGAAACGCCCACGAATCGAGGGCCTTATCCGGTTTGAGCGATGAAATGGCTTGCAAGTCGGCGGTCATAGAGCCGCTTTCGATCGTGCCGATGACGGCCTGTTCAAGGTTACGGGCAAACGCGGCGAGCTCCGCGACACGATCGAGTTCCGCCCGTTTGGACAACGCGCCCGTCCAGGCGAAGATCAACGCGGCGGGATTGGTGCTGGGCTTTTCGCCGTTCAGGTAACGGTAGTAATGCCGCTGAACCGTGCCGTGGGCCGCCTCAAACTCATACGCGCCGGACGGGGACACGAGGACGCTCCGCATCATTGCAAGACTCCCGCACGCCGAGGCAACCATGTCGCTCATCACGTCGCCGTCATAGTTTTTGCACGCCCAGAGAATGCCGCCCCGTCCCTTGACCACCCGCGCCACCGCGTCATCGATCAGCGTATAAAAGTAAGTAATCCCGGCGGCGGCAAACCGGTCCGCATACTCTGCGGACACCGCATCGAAAATCTCGCGGAACCGGCCGTCATACACGTGAGAAATCGTGTCCTTCGCCGCGAACATCAGCGGCAGCCTCGCGTCCAGCGCGTAGCGGAAACAGGAACGCGCAAAACTCTCGATGGACGTGTCAAGGTTGTGCATCGCCTGCAATACTCCGCCGCCGGGCATATCGGCAACGGAAATCCGCCGCTCGCTCCCGTCCGCCCCCGTCCACACCAGCTCCGCCTTCCCCGGCCCGTCCACCGCCATCTCCGCCGCCCGGTACACGTCGCCGTAAGCGTGGCGCGCGATGACAACCGGCTCCGTCCAAGTGGAAACGGCGGGCCTCACCGACGGCAGCAGAATGGGCGAACGAAACACCGTCCCGTCAAGCGCCGCCCGGATCGTCGCGTTCGGACTGGGATAAAGCCGCGCAAGGCCGTATTCTTTCAGCCGCGCCTCCGTCGTCGTAATCGTCGCGCACTTCACGCCCACCCCATAGCGCAAAATCGCCTCGGCCGCCTCGCCCGTCACGCGGTCCCCGGTCTTGTCCCGCTCCGTCACCGAAAGATCGTAGCATTCCGTCTTCAACTCGACAAACGGCTCCAGCAGCGTCTCTTTCACCGCCGCCCACAGCACCCGCGTCATCTCGTCCCCGTCAATCTCCACCAACGGTGTCTTCATCGCAATCTTCATATTACCTCTTACCTTATTACCCGAGTCTGTTTCAAAACCACTTGAAAAGATAGAAAAGGAGGGGGATGCCCAATGCCTCGCGCGAAACGGGCATAACCATAGGGTTATGCTAGGCGCGTTTTGGCATTTCCGCAACACGGCGCGGGTCCAAAAATGCTCTACCGCAAATAAACGCAACAGGCCCCGTCTCTCCCGCGTTCCAGCCCGCGCTCCGGTCGTCTTCGCCTCCCTTCGCACGATCTTACACTACCCTCTCTCCAAAGGATCAGCTCCGCGAATTCCGCTTCCCTGTCGAAATCTTTATCTTCCGCCATTTTTTCCTCCCGTGGGTTCTTTCTTTTTGGAGAGTATAGCATATTTCCGAAAATTGTGGGTCAAGTTTAGGGCATTCATCACGGTCTTCAATTACGCTAACCACAGATGGCGCCGTGGCAACACAGATTCTTCACCCCACACTCCTGCTTCATCTGCGATTAACCGTGATAAACTCCTACACGCGGGCGACACCGGTCTTGCGGGCGGCTTCCGAGACGGCTTGGGCAACCGCCTCTTTCACACGCGGGTCGAAGGCGGCGGGGATGATGTAGTCGGCCCGAAGCGCGCTGTCCGTCACGAGACCCGCCAGCGCGCGGGCGGCGGCGATCTTCATCTCGTCGTTGATGTCGCTCGCGCGGACATCCAGCGCCCCGCGAAAGATGCCGGGGAAGGCCAGTACGTTGTTGATCTGGTTCGCAAAATCGCTGCGTCCGGTGCCGACAACCGCCGCTCCGGCGGCAAGGGCGCGGTCGGGCATAATTTCCGGTATCGGATTCGCCATCGGAAACAGGATGGGCTTGGCCGCCATACTCCGCACCATGTTCTCCGTAACCGTTCCCGGCGCGGAAACCCCGATGAAAACGTCCGCCCCGCGCAGCGCCTCGGCAATCGGGCCTTTCTTCATCTTGAGGTTGGAAATCGCCGCCATCTCCGCTTTTTCACTGTTGAGGTTGTCCCGGCCCCGGTAAATCGCGCCCTGCCGGTCGCACATCACCACGTCTTTCAGCCCCATCGCCATGAGCAGCTTGATGATAGCCACCCCCGCCGCCCCCGCGCCGCTTGTTACGACGCTTACGTCTTCCAGCTTTCTCCCGGTGAGTTTTAGCGCGTTGAGCAGGGCCGCCAGTACAATCACGGCGGTACCGTGCTGGTCGTCGTGAAAGACGGGAATGTCGCAACACGCCTTCAACCTCCGCTCAATCTCGAAACAGCGCGGCGCGGAAATGTCCTCCAGATTTATCCCGCCGAAACTCCCGGCGAGCAGCCGCACCGTGTTCACGATGTCGTCAACTTCTTTGGAACGCACACAGAGCGGAACCGCGTCCACCCCGCCGAACGCCTTGAACAGCACACACTTCCCCTCCATGACCGGCATCCCCGCCTCCGGGCCGATGTCGCCCAGCCCCAGTACCGCCGTCCCGTCCGTTACCACGGCAACCGTGTTCCAGCGCCCGGTAAGTTCCCAGACCTTCTGGGGGTCCCGCTGTATCTCAAGACAGGGCTGCGCCACCCCCGGCGTGTAGGCCAGAGACAAATCCTCCCTGCCCGCCACCGGCATCTTGGGCACCATTTCGAGTTTCCCGCGCCACTCATAATGTTTCTTTAACGATTCCTTCGCATAATCCATCGATTACTCCTCATCAACATAGTATCAACATATAGCTATTTACGAGGGGGGAAGCCTCCCTCCTGCCCGTTCTCCAGCCGGTGTGTCCACGCCAAAAGGCGCGTCCGCAAATGCTTGCTTCGCTCTTCCCGCCCTCCGTTTATCCGGCGCCCCCCTCAGCGGGGGCCCGTCCCCGCAGGTGTCGCAGACACCCCGCCTCCCTCCTACAGTATTTGCAGTATCACGCTCGACAGAATCAGGATGAACGCGCCGCCGATGCGGGAAGAAATCTGCGCGAAAGGCATCAGTTCCATACGCTCCGAGGCGGAAAGTACCGCGACATCGCCTGTGCCGCCCATATTCGCCATGCAAAGCCCGGCGGTAATCGACGAGTCAATCGTGTAGAACCCGACGAGTCTGCCCACCAGCCCCGCGCCCACGATCGCGCCCAGGACCGTCACAAAGACGAGGAGCAGGTATTCGGGAGAGAAGGCCAGCGCGATCTGCCTGAGGTCGGTGTACGCGACGCCGATACCCACGAGGAGAACGCCGGTCAGGTTCTTCATCACAAACTGGAACCATTGATAACAACAAATCTCAAACCGTTGCGGCAACAGCCCCAGCGCCTTGACCGCCGCAACGGACAGGATCATCCAGGCATAGCCATGAATCGCGGGGATGAACTTGTTGATGATCGCCCCAAACGCGAAAAAGGTTGTGGCCACCAACAACCCGGTACCCATCTTTGCGATACTGATCGACTCGCGGGCGTTCTGGTATTCCGGGTCAATCTTCAGCGCTTCGGCCTCCGCGCCCTGCACCCGCATGAGTTGGGCGTTCGCGCCGGAACCGCCTGTGAGGGCGGGCTTCACTTTTCCCAGCCGGTTGAGCAGACCGCCCGCCACGATGGCGAGGGCGTTTCCCAGCGCGACCGCCGGAATCATCATGTTGATCATCTCGCCCGGATCCCGTCCTAGGCTTTCGCCGAATATTTTGGAGAGCGGCACCGCGCCCGCGCCCATGCCGCCGCCCATGATCGGAAGTCCGATGAACAGGATCGCTTGACGCGCTCCGTAACCGCTGATCGCGCCCACGATACCGGCCAGCAGCATAGCTATGACGACACCGCCCAAAATCGCGGGAAGGTAGCGGATCGCCGCCTTGATGAGGAGCTTCCGGTTCATGCCCATGATCGACCCGGTGATGAGAGACGCGATATAGAAGTCGAGAAACCCTTCGCCCACCTGAAAGTTCTTCATGGTGGTAATCACGGCCTCCGGCAACAGGAATAACGGGCCGCTCTCCCCGCCGAAATTGGTCGAAAGTGCCGCGGAGCCAAATATGATCACGATCGCGCCGCCGCCCAGGAACGTTTTCACGAAAGGCGTATAATCGCCGATCAGACCTAACACCGCGCCCAGCACGATCATCAACGGGAACGCGCCGATCATGCCCTTGGGCAGTTTTCCCAGATATACGGGTCGTGGGCGAAAGATGTTGCTTAACCGATAATCCTGTGAAAGAACCAGAAGTTAATCACCAAAGCGACAGCGATTTTATGCATTTGCGGATCCTTGGAAAAACGTATCCCTTTCC
>JAIRNN010000188.1 GCA_031257995.1 Spirochaetaceae bacterium
CAATAGTCGCAGTATTGGTTACCCGGCATTCAGGGGGATTATCCCCGGAATGAAAAACCGCACAAGAATATAAAAACACACAATACAAAAACATTAAAGTTTTTCGGAAAATAAAAAAAAGTTCAAAAAAACAGGGCAAAACACGCGAAAACACTTGACAATTTTTCTAGGGCGTGGTATGCTGTTCCTAGTGGCAGTGATTATAACGTCTGCTTCCACCACTGCATGATCTCAGGCAGATCGCGCCCGTCAACGGGCTTGATGTAAAACGACACTTCCTCGTCAGTAATGGCAAGCCCCCGCATCTCGAAGCCGTAACGCTCGAACGCCTCACCAAGCACGGCGAGCAAAACCGCCTTCGCCTCCGGTATCTGGAACAAGGGCTCGCTGATATTCAGCGTCGTGTGCACCGAGTACCATGCGTCTTCCGCAAGTTCTCTTTTTTCACGCATTCGGAATTCCTCCTGTACTATATATACGCGGTTGGCTCGCCGTTTTGCTTTAATTTGAGGGCGAAAAATCGCGAAAAAAAGTAAAAAATTATGAAAAAGCGGGAATTACAGACACGTCTCACCGAAATGTCCGAAATCTACAAGGCGCAATCAACCTTATCGGCGAAATACGAAAGAAGCTCCAAGTTCTGGCGGACATTTACGCTGATAGCGGTCCCCTCGGCGGCACTCCTTAGCGGGGGGATCGTGTGGGCTGTCGGGCGGTGACTGCGGGGAAGCGCGGATGATCACAGATTAAGCAGATGGACGCGGATGTTTTGACCGAGAGACTGTCGACTTCACAGAACGAAGATCGTTAACCACGAAGGCAAATAAGGCTATCGGGTATCGTACCGAATAGTCTGTCGGTTTAAAGATAAAGGCTGTTCCAAAACTCGAAGTTTTGAAACAGCCTCATTTTGAAAAGCTAGCATGGGGCAAAAACCCACGATTGCAACAGGCTGCTAGTCTTCTTTTTCAAGAATGTATGCCGCAGCTCCGGACCACGGAATATCCGCATAACCGCAAACCGGACACTTATTGGGTGCCGCCTTCGCGGTAATGACATTGCCGCAGTTGACACAGTGCCAAGCGGAGAAATCTCCCGTTGCGGCTGCCTTGTCCAAGTTCTCAAGCAGTTTTTGGTAATGTGCCTCGTGCTGCTTTTCGATAGCCGCGACCTGCGAAAAACGTTCCGCGATCTCGGAAAAGCCTTCCTCTTTTGCGGTCTTCGCAAAATCCACATACATATCCGACCACTCGTAATGTTCGCCCGCTGCCGCCGCCTTGAGGTTGTCGGCCGTACTGCCGATCCCTTCCAGATACTTGAGCCAGATCTTTGCGTGTTCGTATTCGTTATTCCCGGTTTCTTCAAAAACCCGGGCGACACGAACATACCCTTCTTCCTTTGCTTTCGCGGCAAAGTAAAAATACTTCCCGCGAGCCTGCGATTCCCCAGCAAAAGCCGCCTGCAAATTCTTCTCGGTTTTGCTGCCCTTCAAATTAGCCATATACGCCTCCTAGCGTTAAAAAGATTGTAAATCTGAACGCCGGACTTTCTGTCCACGCGCCCAACCATTACTATGCCTTTAATATACGAAATTTTATCCTGCGAGGCAAATGAAATTCGATAAAATCTCAATAAGATTTTGATAAGAATTTACTAAAATTTGGTGAAAATATCATTAACAAACGATAATTTCATCCAGAAAATAACGCCGCTGTATTTTTCGGAGTATTTTACAGGCAGGGGGAAGTCTCCCAATGTCAACAAATTAAGCGTACAAAAAAATAAAGGGTCCACAGATTTTCCAGATTACACAGATTTTTTGTTTCAGAGCCTCTCTTGAATCTGTGAAATCTGTGTAATCTGCGGACAAATGTTCTTAAATTGTTGACAGGGGGAAGTCTCCCCCTTCGCTCCGGGCTTGAACCCTACGCTTACCCCTAATCGCTTGGCTGCCTCTCGAACCGTGTAAACCTTGTCTATCGCCCCTTGTATCAGGCTTAACCTTCCCATCTCTTTTGGGCTCATCATTTATTTCATACCTCCTACCTTATCAGGGGCGCAAGGCGAACCTCCGGTTCGCTATTCCTGAATAACCGTAAGGGTGAAATTATCACTGATTAACAACACAAACAAAAAATTTTTCTTGACAAAAAGATATTCCGGGTGTATAATACCTGTTATTTATTATATTCACCCATCCAAAAAAGTTATATCCGCATAAACTTGGCGATATGACCTCCGGCATAACAAAAATTATGCGGTTTTACAAACTTTTTTCTTGACAGGGAGATATTTCGGGTGTATAATACCTATCGTTTATTTATAACCCCCCCCCCCTAATTATATTTGACTAAATTTGGCGGTATGGCTTTCGAAACAACACAAATTTGCGATTTTACAAACTTTTTTCTTGACAGCATGAAAATTCCGGGCATACAATATTTATGAAGGGCAAGAAGTTCTTGCGACGGCAGGTTCTGCCGGAGCAAAATACCTTGTTTTTCGGCCGGGGCGTATGCCTTGGTCATCATAATTTTCATAAATTTTATGGAAGGAGATGGAAGTATGGCAAAGTATTTGGTGGCGCTCGATCAGGGCACAACGAGTTCCCGTTGTATCCTGTTCGACAAGCAGGGCAGCATTGTCAGTGTGGCCCAGCAGGAATTCACTCAGATTTTCCCGAAACCGGGATGGGTCGAACACGACGCCATGGAAATCTGGGGTTCCCAGTCGGGCGTGATGGCCGCAGCCATCGCGCAATCAGGTGTCGGGGCGGAGGAAATCGCCGCCATTGGTATTACGAATCAGCGGGAAACCACCGTTGTATGGGATCGCCATACAGGGAAGCCGGTGTACAACGCTATCGTATGGCAATGCCGCCGTACGGCGGAGTACTGTGACAGCCTCAAGGCAAAGGGCTTTGACAAGAAGATCAAAGAAAAAACCGGCCTTGTGGTTGACGCGTACTTCTCGGGGACGAAGGTTCGCTGGATTCTGGAGAATGTCCCCGGGGCGCGGGAGAAGGCGGAGAAAGGCGACCTGGTGTTCGGCAACATCGACACGTGGCTTGTCTGGCAGCTTACCAAGGGCAAGGTTCACGCGACGGACTACACAAACGCCTCGCGGACGATGCTCTTCAACATTCACACGTTGCAGTGGGACGAGGAAATTCTCAAAGAGCTCAACATTCCTAAGGCAATGCTTCCCCAAGTGAAGCCTTCGAGCGGCGAGTTCGGCCAAACCGACGTGGGCGGCAAGAGCATCCCGATCGCGGGTATCGCGGGCGACCAGCAGGCGGCCCTTTTCGGGCAGTGCTGCTTCGAGGCCGGCACGGTAAAAAACACCTACGGGACGGGCTGTTTCATTCTGATGAACACGGGCGAAAAGGCTGTGGAAAGCAAGAACGGTCTTCTTACGACCATCGGGTGGGGCTTGAACGGCAAGGTGAACTACGCGCTTGAAGGAAGTGTGTTTGTGGCGGGATCGGCGGTGCAGTGGCTGCGCGACGGGCTTAAGATCATTGATGACGCGGCGGTGAGCGAATACTACTGCGAGAAGGTGCCCGATACCGGCGGCGTGTACGTGGTTCCGGCGTTCGTCGGGCTGGGTGCTCCGTACTGGGATCAGTACGCGCGCGGCGCGATCTTGGGCGTTACCCGCGGCACGTCGAAGGCGCACTTTGTACGGGCGACGGTTGAGTCGCTAGCGTACCAGAGCGCGGACGTGATCACGGCGATGGGGCTTGACGCGGGGACGGCGGTGAAGGCGGTTCGTGTGGACGGCGGCGCGTGCGCGAACAACTTCCTCATGCAGTTCCAGGCGGACATTCTGGGCACCGATGTCATTCGGCCCAAGGTCATTGAGACCACGGCGCAGGGCGCGGCGTATCTTGCCGGTCTTGCCGTGGGTTACTACAAGGACCAGGCAGACATACTCCAGAATGTGGCGGTGGACCGGACGTTCAAGTCGGCGATGGAAAGCAGTGTGCGGGCGAAGCTTCTTGCCGGGTGGAAAGAGGCGGTCAAGCGGTCGCTGGGCTGGGAGAAGAATTAAGCGCGGCTGTTCCGGGATTTTCGGAACGGCAGCCCGAAAGCGGGGGAAAACGGGGTGGAACCTGTTTTCCCAAAAGCTGTCCTGAGCCCGGCTGGGTTTTGGACAGACCATTTATTATTTGTTGGAGGGTAATATGAATCCGTATTTAGCGGAATTTGTCGGGACCGGTATATTGATACTGCTCGGAGACGGCGTTGTGGCAAACGTTATTTTGAGCAAGACGAAAGGCAATAGTTCAGGCTGGATTGTGATCACGGTCGGATGGGCACTGGCGGTTTTTGTACCGGCGACCATCTTCGGAGCGGCTTCGGGCGCCAGTTTTAACCCGGCTCTGACCATTGCGGCTGGGGTTACGGGGAGTACGCCGTGGGTCCAAGTCCCTGGCTACATACTCAGCCAGTTCGCCGGCGCGTTCACGGGGGCGTTTCTCGTGTGGCTTATGTACAAAGACCATTTCGACCAGACTCCCGATCCGGGAACCCAGCTCGGCGTGTTCTCGACCGGCCCGGCTATTCGGAACATTCCGGCGAATCTGATCAGCGAAATTATCGGTACCTTCATACTGGTGTTTACGCTTTTCGCTTGCAAAGCCGATGTTGCCACCAAAGCGGGTAACTTCTATGTGTGGGCGGTCATTTGTACGATTGGTATCAGCCTTGGCGGTACCACCGGTTACGCGATCAACCCGGCCCGTGACTTGGGCCCGCGCATTGCTCACGCGTTGCTTCCCATGAAGGGCAAGGGCGGTTCGGATTGGGGTTACGCATGGGTTCCGGTTGTCGGCCCAATCATCGGCGCCATTCTTGGCGGACTTGCGGCCTCGGCCATTAAGCCCTTTATTTAACGGGGAGAGTTAAAAACGGCAGGGTTTTAAACGCCCTGTGGAGAACCGCCTCTTTTCCCTGCGGAAGAGAGGCGGTTTTCTCCGGTACGAGACAACCTAAAGACGATCACGAGAGAGGAGGTGCTGATAAGAGGGAGTTTTCAAGTACCGTAATTTCTCCTTGGAGATACCAGTATTATGGAAGATGTTATCATCATAGGCGGGGGAGTTTGCGGCTGTTCGCTTCTGTATGAACTAAGCCGTTATAAGATAAAAGCGCTCTTGCTGGAAAAGGAAAATGATGTGGCGGACGGAACATCGAAAGCGAACACCGCCATTGTTCATGCGGGGTATGATCCGGAAGCCGGCAGTAAAATGGCCCATTACAATGTTGAGGGCAATAGGCTGATGGAACAGCTCTGCGCCGATCTGGATATTATGTACAAGAAAATCGGCTCTTTAGTGGTCGGTTTTGACGAAACGGATCGAAAAAATATCGAGAAATTATATATTCAGGGCAATAAAAACGGTGTGCCGGGCTTAAGAATCGTTGAGGGCGAGGAGCTTTTCAGGATGGAACCCGCGTTGAGCCGCGATATTATATGCGCCCTTTACGCTCCCTCAGCGGGTATTATCGCTCCGTGGGAGTTTGCCATTGCCCAAGCGGAATGTGCGGTCGCGGGCGGCGCGCGGGTCGAACTGAGCGCGGAAGTAACCGGTATCAAGAAAGAAGGGGACTTTTTCATCGTCAGCACGGTTAAGGGCGCATTTGAGGCCCGGTATGTTGTCAACGCGGCGGGGGTCAATTCCGATAGCGTAAACGAGATGGTCGAGGAAAAGTCTTTCACTATCCATCCCAAACGGGGCGAGTACTGCGTTCTTGATACGACCGAAGCAAAACTGGTCAATCTGGTCGTGTTTCCCTGCCCCTCGGCGCTGGGCAAGGGGGTGGTTGTTACCCCGACGGTGCACGGCAACATTCTCGTGGGCCCGGACAGCACGGACTGTCCCCGTGGATCGCTTGAAAATACGGCGGAGGGGCTCGACTATGTGGCAAAGAACGCGCTCCGGTGCGTGCCGGGGGTCAACTTGCGCGCGTCCATCAGAAATTTTTCCGGCATACGCGCCCATCCGGATCGTGATGATTTTATCGTCGGCGAGTCGGAGCATGTGGCCGGGTTTTTCAATATAGCCGGGGTTAAGTCTCCGGGGCTGACCTCATCGCCCTCTATCGCGCGGGATGTCGCCGGAATGCTCCTTGACAAGGGGCTCGATGCCTCGCCGAATCCCGCTTTCGTTGCGGAGCGGAGCGTTGTACGGTTTAAACACCTGAGCGAAGAGAATAAACAGGAGGCGATACGGCGGAATCCTCTCTATGGGACGATTGTCTGCCGGTGCGAAACGGTTACGGAGGGCGAGATCGTGGACGCGCTGAGACGGCCGCTGCCGCCGCGCTCGCTTGACGCGGTTAAACGCCGGTGTACCACCGGTATGGGGCGTTGTCAAGGCGGCTTTTGCGGGCCCCGTGTGATGGCGCTCATCGCCAAGTACGCCGGGCTCAGCCAGACGGACATTCCCCTTGACAAAGAGGGGATGTACATCATCACCGGACGGACAAAAGGAAAAAGGACGGCTCTATGAAAGATACCTACGATGTCATTGTCGTTGGCGGCGGTCCTGCGGGTCTTGCCGCCGGCATATCCGCGGCGGAAAACGGCGCGGCCAGCGTGCTGATTCTGGAACGGAACGATACGCTGGGCGGGATTCTCAACCAGTGTATCCATAACGGCTTTGGTCTGCATTATTTCAAGGAAGAGATGACGGGCCCCGAATACGCCGCCCGGTTCATCGAACTGCTTCCCCGATACCCGGCAATCGAAGTCCTCACAGGCTCTATGGTACTCAACGTATTCCCTGACAAAACGGTTTCCATGATTCACGCCAAACACGGCTATATAAGCCTCAAGGCAAACGTCGTCGTGCTGTCGATGGGCTGCCGCGAGCGTACGCGGGGGGCGATCGGTATTCCGGGGACGCGGCCATCCGGCATATTCACGGCGGGCGCGGCCCAGCTTTACATGAACATCGAAGGGCTCGCCATTGGAAAACGGGTCGTGATTCTGGGGTCGGGAGACATCGGCCTCATCATGGCCCGGCGTTTGACGCTTGAAGGCGCGAAGGTGCTGGGCGTCTACGAGGTGCTGCCGTATTCATCGGGCCTCACCCGTAACATTGTCCAGTGCCTTGAGGATTACGACATCCCCCTCTACCTCTCCCACACGATTACCGGTATTCGGGGGGACAAGCGGATTGAACAGGTGGTGATCCAGCACGTCGATGAACAGCGGAAGCCCATTCCGGGTACCGAACAGACGCTTGACTGCGACACGCTGCTGCTTTCCGTGGGCCTCATCCCGGAGAACGAACTTTCCCGTCAGGCGGGGATCGAGATGAGCCCCCGGACGAGCGGGCCGGTCGTATATGAAAACATGGAAACCAGCATTCCGGGCATCTTTGCCTGCGGAAACGTCGCCCATGTACACGATCTGGTGGACTTCGTTACGGCGGAAAGCTTACGCGCCGGAAAAGCCGCCGCAACCTATGCCTTCAAAGAAGCGGGAACGGTCATTGAGGTGCGGAATGGGGAAGGCGTGGGGTATACGGTGCCGCAGAAGATCCGCCTCGACAATGTGGAGAAGGGCATCGATATATTCTTCCGTGCTACTGCGATTTATAAAACGGCGAAGATTGAAGTAAAAAGCGGGGGGACAGTTGTCGTCTCTTTCAAGCGCGAGCATCTGGCCCCCGGAGAGATGGAAAAAATCACCGTGCCCAAGGTCTTTCTCGAAAAGATAGAGGATGCCTCCCTGGTCGTGTCCGTGAACAGTACCGAGAAGGTGAGCGGGTCCAATGTCCGGTTTCGTACCAAGCGGCCCGACGGGATCACGGAACTTATCTGTATCGTATGTCCCAAGGGCTGTCATTTGCAGGTTGACGAGAAGAACGATTGCGCGGTAACGGGAAACGATTGTGTGCGCGGGGCGGAGTACGGCAAACAGGAAATCAGCAACCCCACGAGGGTACTCACGTCAACCGTATGCGCGTCGGGCGGCGTGATTTCCCGGATGCCGGTGAAGACCGACAAAAATATCCCCAAGGGCAAGATTTTTGACGCGATGAAGCTGCTTGATGAATTTGAAGTGAAGGCGCCGGTCAAAAGCGGGGAAGTCGTTATCCCCGCTATATGCGGCACTGAGGCGAATTTCATAGCGACGCGCGGTGTATGAGGCTTTGTTCAAATTTGAGTGCGGATTTTCAAGAAGTTATGCGGTTGTTTTTGAAAATCGGCGCGCGTTTTTTGTGAAGCCTTTGGGGATGAGGGCGGGTCATCCTTGATGCCGGGCATCAAGGATGCCTTCGGGGGCGGGTACTGATGCGCGGACCGGCCGGCGGGCAGCGTAAACCCCAAAGCCCTCTTGCGGGCGGCGGATTGGAGCGAGGGGGTTCGGCAATTTGCCGCGGCAACAAAGTTGCCGCGGCTTCCCCCTCCTAGTAAAAAAGCAAAAACGGGCCTTTGGGTCTGATTATTTTATTTTATTTTTGGAGGAATGTATGAAGAAGTTAATCAACGATCCGTCGCAAGTAGTCGTCGAATCCCTCAAGGGTATGGAAGCGGCCCACGGGGATGTCATCAGGGTCAACTACGAGCCCGCTTTTATCGCCCGCAAAGCGCCCACGAGGAAGGGTAAGGTGGCCGTGATTTCGGGAGGCGGCAGCGGGCATGAGCCTATGCACGGCGGCTTTGTCGGGCTGGGTATGCTGGACGCGGCCTGTCCCGGCGAGGTGTTTACGTCTCCTACGCCGGACCAGATGGAGGCGGCGACAAAGGCGGTCGATGGAGGGGCGGGTGTCATTCATCTGGTAAAAAACTATACCGGCGACATCATGAACTTCCAGATGGCGGCGGACATTTGCGCGGCGGACAACATTAAGGTCGAGGCTATTGTCATTGCGGATGACGTTGCGGTCGAGGACAGTCTCTACACGGCGGGACGGCGGGGGGTCGGCAGCACGGTGCTTACCGAGAAGATCATCGGCGCGTCTGCCGAAAGGGGCGATCCGCTTGAAACGGTGGTGAAATACGCTGCCTATTGCAAGGACAACGGACGGAGTATGGGTATCGCGCTGACATCGTGCACATTGCCCGCCGTGGGCAAGCCGATTTTCGAGATCGGCGATGACGAGATTGAGCTCGGTGTCGGCATTCACGGGGAGCCGGGCCGCGAGAGGATCAAGATCAAACGCGCGGACGAGCTCACCGCGCTGTTGTTTGAACCGATTGCCGGGGATATGGCCCTGAAACAGGGGGACGAGATCATCCTGTTTGTCAACGGCATGGGCGGCACTCCCCTCATTGAGCTCTACGTGCTTTACCACGCGGCCTTTGAGCTTGCCAAGAAGAAGGGCGTTAAAGTCGTCCGCAACCTCGTGGGCAGTTACATCACGTCTCTTGAGATGCAGGGTTTCAGCATCACGGCGATGAAGGCCAACGCGGATATTGTGAAGCTCTGGGATGCGCCGGTTTGGACACCGGGTCTCCGCTGGGGGGTGTGATGATTGCGCTGCCTGAGATTGTTGACTGGTTAAAGAGGCTTGATGCCGTGTACGCCGAACAGAAGGATTTCCTTTCCGCGCTCGATTCCGCGATTGGGGATGGGGATCACGGGGTTAATATGGCGCGGGGGTTTCACGCTGTTGCCGCGGCGCTAGACGCTTCGCCGCCCGCCGACATCGGCGCGGCCTTCAAGTCGGCTTCGACCGCCTTGATAAAGACGGTCGGCGGCGCTTCCGGCCCGCTCTACGGCACCTTGTTTCTCCGTTGCGCTCTTGCCTTTGCCGGGAAGACGGAACTGGACCTTGACGCATGGACGGGCGCGCTCGAAAAGGGGGTGCAGGGTATCGAACAGCTTGGCAAGGCGCGCGAGGGCGACAAGACGATGCTCGACGCATGGTTTCCGGCTTTGGCGGCGTTGAAAGCGGGCGGCGGGCTGAAAGAGGCGCTGAAAGCCGCCGCTTCCGCCGCCGAGGAGGGTATGAAGGCGACCATTCCGCTCAAAGCCTTGAAGGGGCGGGCAAGTTATCTGGGGGATCGCAGCATAGGGCATCAGGATCCGGGCGCGACCAGTACTTTCCTGTTGCTTGATGCCGCCGCCGAAGTGTTGGGGTGATGTTTTGGTAGGACTTGTTCTTGTTTCCCATTGCCGGGCGTTGGCTCTGGCTGCCGCCGGTCTTGCCCGGCAGGTTTCTTCCGGCGCGGCAATTCCCCTCGCTGCGGCGGGCGGCGCGGGGGATAATCACGGCGAGCTCGGCACCGACGCGATGGACATCATGGAGGCCGTCGAATCGGTTTACTCAAGCGACGGCGTTCTGGTGCTGATGGACTTGGGCAGCGCCATACTGAGCGCAAAGACCGCTCTCGCCTTTCTTGAACCCGAAAAGGCGGAACACATACGTCTTTGTTCCGCTCCCCTTGTCGAAGGGGCCGTTTCCGCCGCCGTGCAGATTGCTATCGGCAGCAGCCTCGACACGGCAGAACAGGAAGCCCGCGCCGCGCTGGTTCCCAAGCAGCTTGATCTGGGAGACACCGCCCCGCCGGTAACGGCGGATAATGCCGATGACGAGGGCGGCTATCTGTCCTACACCTTTGTGTCCCGCCTGAAAAACGGCCTTCACGCCCGGCCCGCATCCCTCCTAGTGGGTGCGGCAGCTTCGTTTCCCGCTACGCTGAAAGTTAAAAACGTAAGCCGGAACAAGGGGCCTGTGTCCGCCCGCAGCATCAACAAGCTGGCCTTGCTGGGCATACTGCTCGGAGACGAGGTCGAGGCGCGGGCATCCGGCGATGATGCCGGGGAAGCGCTTGCCGCCGTCAGGAAGCTCGTGGAGGACAATTTTGGCGAGCCGCCTGCCGCGCTCAAAAGTACGGCGCGGCCCCAAGAAAAGACGCTCTCCCTCGCGCCGGGGATCGCGATGGGCCGTCTCTACCGCGAGAACAGCGTTACCAGCCCCAAAGAGGCCATAGATGACGGGGATGCGGAGATTCGCCGCCTTGATGCCGCCATCGCGCGGGTGAAAACGGAACTTGAGGCGCAGGAGGCGCGTCTTATTAAAGCGGGCCATGCGGATGAAGCCGGCATTTTTAACGCCCAAAAATGTATCTTGATGGACGAAGACGTTATCAATGAGGTTAAGAAGTCCATACGTACGGAAAAGCTGGCGGCTTCATACCTTTACCAGAGGACGATGAACAAGCTGGCCGCCGATTACCGCGAGCTTCCCGGCGCGTACCTGCCGCAGCGGGCCGTCGACATCAACGATGTGGCTTCGCGGGTGCTGGATGCGCTCTCAGGCCGGAAAAAGGATGCCGAAGATGCGGGGGACATCATCCTCGCCGCAAAGGAAGTGCGGCCTTCGATGATTGTCCGTTTCGAAAACAGTCTCCGGGGGTTTTTGAGCGAAACGGGCGGCACGACCTCCCACGCGGCGATTCTGGCGAAAACGCTGGGTATTCCGGCGCTGTCCGGTTATCATCTCGATGAAAAGGTGGCAAACGGTACGCTTATCATCATGGACGGAAAAACCGGTTCCGTTACCGTTGACCCCGACCCGCAGGCACAGGCCGCGTTCAAAAAAGAGATCGCCGATTGGGAGGAGAAAAAGCGGCGGGATTTCGAGGACAGCAAAAAAAACGCCGTTACGACGGACGGGGTAAAGATATATGTCCGCGCCAATGTTGGCGACACACGGGACGCGAAAAAGGCGGCCGAATACCACGCCGAGGGTGTCGGTCTTTTGCGGACGGAGTTTCTCTTTCTTTCCCGCCCGGAGCCGCCCGATGAAAAAACGCAGATCGCGATGCTGGGAGAAATCCTTGCGCTTGCAGGCGAGAATCCCGTTACCATTCGCACCCTTGACATTGGCGGCGATAAGCCCCTTCCTTGGCTTGAAACGGAGAAAGAGGAGAACCCCTTCCTCGGGGTGCGCGGCGCGCGCTTCTACCAAAAGGAAAAACGGCTTTTTATGAGCCAACTGCGCGCCATACTTTGCGCGGGGCTGGGGCATAAGGTGAAAATAATGATACCGATGATAAGTACGATGGAAGAACTGCGTTTCTGCAAGGAAACGCTCAAGACCGCCCACACCGGCCTCGCGCGGGAAGGCATTGTCCACGCATGGCCGGTTCCGCTGGGGATAATGGTGGAAACGCCCGCCGCAGCGGTGATGGCGGACCATTTCGCGTCCCTCGCGGACTTCTTCAGCATCGGCTCAAACGACCTCTCCCAATACACGATGGCAGCCGAGCGCGGCAACAGCGCCTTGTCCGAACTGGCCAACGCATATCAGGGGGCGGTCTTGCGGACCATCAATATAGTTGCCCGCGCCGCGCATAAGGCGGACATTCCGGTCAGCGTCTGCGGCGAAATGGCGGGAGACCCCCTGCTGAGTCAGGCGCTTGTCGGCATGGGCATAACCGAACTCAGTATGAGCCCAGGCGCCATAGGGGGCGTTAAACGGGCGATCACCGGCATCTCAAGAGGGGAGGCCGAAGAGACTGCCCGGCGCTGCCTTGCCGCCGCTACGCTTAGCGAGGTGATGGACGCGCTCGACCCGTAAAATACGAATATACCAGGGGCGGGGCATCTTGGGACGATTTAGCAGTCTTCGGGGGCGTTGCGGGGGGTGTCCCCCACAGAGGGGGTAGCGGAAGACGGCGCAAAACCGCCTAAGTGCTTTGTGCGGCGCGGTTTTGCGCCGGCTGGAGCGAGGGGGAGACTTCCCCCTCCTTATATTTTTTTGAGCAGTGTGGTATAATCGGACGAGTATAGGCTGTCGCAGCCGTGCGAGAGACTGTCCCCCAAAACCTGATAGTTTTGGAACAGGCTCAAAAGGAGCATGCATTGTATGAAACTGGCAGATAAGTTTACCTGGCTTCGAGGTTTCCTCGCGCCGGTATTTTTTGTGGTGTATTTTATCCCCGAATGGACGGGGCTTTTCGGGAGAGTGTCGGTGTTTGTCATGATACCGCTCCTTGCCGTCGCCGAGATCACCGACTATTTTGACGGGTACTTTGCCCGCAAATACAATGAAGTAAGCGATTTCGGCAAACTTTTCGATCCCTTCTGTGACGTGCTGCTCAACCTTACCGTTCTCCTCTGTCTCACCCTGAGCGGCTATTTCCCGGCTATTGCGCTGTTGCTCATCATGTACCGCGAATTTGTGATCAACTTTGTCCGTCTGATGGCCGCTCAAAAGAGGGTTGCGATAGGGGCGCGTAAAGGCGGCAAGACAAAGACGGTTACGTACATCGTTACCGGTTTTTACACGCTTTTTCTGGAAAGCTGCAAACGACTCAGGTTTACCCTGCCCCCGTTTACGACCGCCGTTGTCATCGCGCTTTCGGTTCTCTGCGTGATACTGGCCTACGCTTCCCTGACCGATTATCTCATCAGTTTTCGGGACGTGGTATTCGGCAAAAAGGAGAATACATCCCCTACGGGGAATTGAAAATGGAAAGTGGATAATAGAAAATGATAGAAACGAGACGCATAGTCTCCAAACTTCGACCATTATCCATTTTTAATTATCAGTTTCCCATTCCCTCGAAAGGGGAAGTCTCCCCCTCGCTCCGGTCTACTCCCTCCGCTACCCCCTCTGCGGCGCCCAATGTTGCGCGCGAAACGTTGAGCGCGTTTCTACTATTCCTGCGGCACGGTGCCCATGAATGATTAAAGGTAAATGAATGCAATAGGGCCCCGGACACACCCCCCGCAACGCCCCCGGCAATTATCACGGCTTTAATCACGCGGGATAGCGTGTCGAAGCCGGAATGCCGCCGGGTACTCATTTACTGCGGCAGCGTTCAAACAGCGAATGGGTATGCTAAATGACACGACTGTCCCCGCATTACCGCTTTTCGAGAATTCCCTTGAGTATGCGCAGACCCTCGTCGATCTCCCGATCGCTGATGATGTACGGTGGAAGGAAGCGGAGCGTCTGTTTGCCCGCCGTCAGAATGAGCAGCCCCTGTTTCAGAGCCTCCTCCATGACCTCGTGCGCATCCCCGGCTATGTCGACACCGGCCATGAGCCCCTTCCCCCGCACATCGGTAACGGCGGGCAGGTTCCACAAACGGATTGCGCCGAGAATCTTATCGCCTTTCCGCACGATTTCGGCGAGAAACTCAGGCCGGTTCACCGTGTCAAGTACGACGATACCGCAAGCCGCCGCGAGGAGATTGCCGCCGAAGGTCGAGCCGTGATCACCGGGCTGGAAAACGTCCGTTGCCTTCTCCCCCGCCATCACCGCGCCCACCGGAATGCCGCCGCAGAGCCCCTTAGCCATCGTCACGACATCCGGCTCGACCCCGTAGCCCCGGCAGGCGAGAAACGTCCCCGTCCGGCCCAGCCCGCACTGAATCTCGTCAAACATGAGGAGGATGTCCCGTTCCGCGCAGAACGCCGCCGCCGCCTTGATAAACGCCTCAGACTGCGGAACAACGCCGCCCTCCCCCTGCACCGCCTCGATAAGCAGCCCCGCCACCGTCCGCCGGTCCATGGCCTTGTTCAACGCTTCAATGTCGCCGCACGGGACATAGACAAACCCCTCGGTAAACGGTCCAAAATCCCTGTGCAAAGCATCCTGCCCCGTCGCCGCGAGCGTCGTGATCGTCCGCCCGTGGAAGCTTCCCCGCAACGTAACGATCGTATGCCGACCCTCGCCGTACTTCTTAAGCGAATACTTGCGCGCGATCTTGCATGCCCCCTCGTTCGCCTCAGCCCCAGAATTGGCCAGAAACACCGCTTTCATCCCCGCCGCCGCCACCAGCTTTTCGGCAAACGCCGTCGCAGCCTCGGCATCGTAGTAGTTACACACATGGAGACACTTCTCCGCCTGTTCCCGCGCCGCCCTCACCAGCGGCTCATAAGCGTGCCCCAGACAATTCACCGCGATCCCCGAAGTCCAGTCGAGATACCGCCTCCCCGCCGCGTCAAAAAGGCAAGCTCCCTTGCCCCGCACAAAACTTACCGGCAGCCGGTTATACGTATTCATAAATGGATAAGCCATAAGACCATACTAGCCAAAACCGCGCATTTATGGAAGATATAAGAGGGGGAAGTCTCCCCCTCGCTCCAGTCTACGCTTGCTCCGCAAGCACGGCTTACGCTACCCCCACAACGCCCCCGTCTGCCGGAGGTCCTTTGCCGCTTATTTCTTTCCATGCTATACTGTTTCTATGCCAGCCGCACAAAAACGCCTCTACATCCTCAACGATTTTGCCTTTCTGAAAAGTTTTGGCGAAAAAGGCGGCGGGAAACAGCTTGTCTCTTTCCTCAACGCGGTTCTGCGCCGTATCGGCGAAAAAAACCGTCTCCATCGAGATCATCGAAAACAAGGAACTCCCGGCGGAGATAACGGGCGGAAAACTCTCCAAACTTGACGCCCGCGCCACGATTGAGGACGGCACAAAGACGAACAT
>JAIRNN010000221.1 GCA_031257995.1 Spirochaetaceae bacterium
AAATACCGATAAGAAGTTATCTGTTATTATATACTGGAGAGATTATGAATTACGGTTACATTAGAATAAGTACAGACAGACAGTCTGTTGACAATCAACGGTTTGAAATCGATCGTTTCTGTACAAAGAATGGTTTGGTAATTGAGCGGTGGATTGAGGAGACAATCAGCGGAACTAAATCGCCTGACAAACGACTTTTGGGGTCCCTTCTTTCCGAAGTTGAAAAAGGCGATCTAATTGTCTGCTCTGAACTATCCCGACTTGGGAGAAGCCTGTTTATGATTATGTCGATACTCAATCAGTTAATGCTTAATGGTGTAAGAGTATGGACAATTAAGGATAATTATCGTCTTGGTGACAATATCCAATCAAAAGTTCTTGCTTTTGCCTTTGCTTTATCTGCCGAAATAGAACGTGATTTAATTTCTCAGCGGACAAAAGAAGCGCTTGCGAGAAAACGATCCGAAGGTGTTGTGTTGGGCAGGCCAATTGGCCGCAAATCATCATATGTAAAACTTTCAGGATATGAAAAAGAAATACAATTGCTCCTTGATAAGCAAACCTCAAAAAGCGCTATCGGACGTATTTTTGGAGTAAATAGGATGACCGTGGACGCTTTTCTAAAAGGGCGCATGAAAAAAGATAAAGAATAAAGGTAGATTATGAATGGCTTACTTTGAGAATACGTAACTATTCATTCGCCTTTATCGCCGGAACGTTTTATCCGCAGAGCGTAGCCCTGTTTCCGCAAATTTGCCGAAGTCGAATCCCCCCTCCTCCAAAAAAAACCACCAGTATCCAAGTGGGGGCGTTACGGGGGCAAAGCCCCCGTAGAGGGGGTAGCGGAGGACCAAACGGAGGGAGGTGCTGACGCGCCTTTAGGTTCAGGCCTTTCGACCGGAGTGCGTGTCCGGAGCGAGGGGTCGGCAACAATGTTGCCGCGACTTCCCCTTACGAATCTTTATCCATTGTCAAAGCGTATCCGGGGAGTCGAGGGCGGCGGGGAGGCGTATGAGGGTTTCCAGGTAGCCCTGGCGTTTTTTCTTGACGGCGATGTCCATGGTTGCGTAGCCTTCTTTTTCTGCCAGTTTGAGGGCTTTGATGGTAACGGGGTCTTCCGGGGAGAGGCCCACTTCGTCGGCGATTGAGCCCCGGATGACTTTTTTGATGAGATAGGTCGGGGAAAGGGCGCCGCCGATAGACGGGGCGAGCACCATGCCGAAAAGCGGGGCGGCCATCCGTTCCTTACTGTCAATTTTTGCCGCCTCCGCGAGGGGGAGTTCGGGCCGGGGGACTAAGGTCATGCGGAAGGTTCTGCCGCCTGAGGTTTCTATCGTGCAGAGTTCGCCGGGACGCGAGGGAAAGAGCGCATCCTGATAGGCGGTGATGAGCAAGCCCTCCGGCGCGGTGACGGGAGTTCCGTTGAGTTTTGTGATGACCGTGTTTTCGGGTACGCCCTGTTCCCAAGCAGGGGTGAGCGGGGCGACATAGATGATTTCGGCGCCGTCTTTCGTTTCGGCGAGCGTGAGGCCCAGCCAGGGGCGTTCGACTTTGCCGCCTTTCAGCATGGCGGGCAAAGCGGCGGCGAGGCGTTCGGCGGGGATGGCAAAGTTCAGCCCCTGATATTCCAACGCGCCGGCAAACACGATGCCGACGAGCCGCCCCTCGGTGTCGACGACCGGGCCGCCTGAATTGCCCTGGTTGATGGCGGCATCGATCTGGATCACATCGCCGATCTGGAGGAAGCGCCGTCCTTGCGCGGACACGATGCCGCTGGTAACCGTTTTCTCAAGGCCGCCGGGGGATCCGATGGCAAGGACGGTCTCTCCTACTTCGGGGGCGGCGCGGTCGATGAGGGAGAACACGTATTCCGGCGTGATCTCCGCCTTTATCACGGCGAGGTCGAGCGTTTTGTCGTAGCCGATGACTTTGGCCGGGATGCGCGCGCTCGCCGAATCGCCCATACGGACGTACATCCGCGAGTAGCCCTCGTAACTGGGACTCACCTCGCTTTCGATGACATGGTAGTTGGTGATGAGCAGCCCGGACGTGTCGACAAAGAAGGCTGAACCAAGCGCGCGGTCGGGATAGCCCATGCCCCGCTGAACCCGAATACCCCGGTCGATGACGACCGTTGCCACACCCTTGACCATCTGCGCGGCGGAGTCCCGCCCTTCGGCGAATGTCCGCAGGTCTTGCGCTACCGGAACCCCATCCCGGTCCATCACACCGAGGAAAAATGCGGCGGAACGGCGCTGGCGGACTTCCACCGCCCGTTCAAGGAAGGGGAGCGCGTCGGCGGCGGTAAGCGGGGCAACCTTGTCGGCGGCAAAGGCCGCGAGAAAAGCTTCAAGATTGGCTTCCGTTTCAAGACCGGCCTTCGCGGAGGCAAGGAGCAGATCGTCCTCTTCCCGCGTGTTTTCCGGCGTGTTTTTCGTGTTGGCGGACAGGGCGCGGAGCGACCGGGCAAGGGATGCCGCATCGTCATAACGCTTTTCTTCCAACGCCGCCTCTTGTTTATGACGGATCGCTTCTGTCGCCTCGTCAAGAAGCGGGGTAAGCGCCTCATCGTCGCCGTAGATCGCCCGGTACATACCAATCAGGTGGACGGCCTTCTCAGGACTCTCCGGTATCGTGCTTTTGATGTCGTCGAAACGCACGCTCACCGTCGAGCGGGGAGGCGCGAGCCGCTGTTCGGCGACCTCGATACTCCCGCAGGCAAGGAGGCTTGTCGCGGTGATCAAGCAACACAGGACAAGGCGCGTCTGTTGCTTAAAACCTGATGTTTTGAAAAAGGTATGCTTATTCATAGTATTCATATACTCCATCTTCATCCATGTCCCAGAAGCGGGACACCGTGCCGTCTGCCGCGTATTCTTCCTTATATTCGGCAACGCCGTTATCGTTGAAATCCGAAACTTGGGACGCGGGAACCATTTCATAGAACGGGTAGTAGTCCGATCCGATTTCCGTTCTGCGATCCGTTCTGCGTTCCGTCCTGAACCGGCGGACGGTTTCGAGAGACCCGTTCAAATCCAGATCGGCGCGTTGTTTCACCGGAAAACCCCGGTCAAACTCAGTTTCGGATACCAGCCTCCCCTCCAGCCGTTCCTCAGCTTGAACGGGAACGCCGTCCAGCAGGGTGATGATCTCCTGTGCTCCGTCAAACTCTCTGCTGTCGCGGGTTATGGCCAGCGCGAAACCGGCCAGCGTCCGCCCCGTCAGCGTACCGGCGTAGGGGTCCGTTTCGGGGAAAAGGGTTTGTCCGCACAGTTCACGAAGGCGGAAGGGCGCAAAAAAGAGCGAGCGCGGCGCAAAATCGTAGTGGAGGCCGTCTTGATCCGCATCGCGGACGCTGGGGAAATCCTGCCAATAGAGCGTGATGTTCCCGGCTGCAAGAACTGCGGATTCCGGTGTCTCGGCGGTAAAACGCGCGCTGATGTCGGGAAGCCCATCCTGGTCCGCGTCGTAGCTGTATGCAACCACGCGCCCTTCGCGATATTCCACTCTCGCTTCGACCACCCTATCACGATTCTCGTCAACCGTGATAACGCCTGAAAACCCCTGCAACCGCTGTTCAAAGGCTTCCCGCGTCTCGTCTGTGCCAAGCAATGACCACACGGCGAGCAATATCCCCCGGTCAATCGTCTCGTTGGCAAACAACGCTGCCGTGGCGCTCTCGCCGCCTATCACGCCGAGATCCAGCGAAACCGGCAGAGACTCCGCTACGGGAACCGGAACAACGGCCCGGTATGCGGCAACAAGACGCTGCGCCTCCTTCCGGTCGTAGACAAAGGGCGCGGCAAGATAGCCCAGTTCAGGGGCGCGGTCGTTCAGCAGGGTAACGGTCCGCAGCACCCGGTCAACGAGCGCCTGTTCGTTACCCGCCGGCGTATGGGTCGCGGCATAACGCAGAATCAGCGCGGCAATCCTCGGATCGCGGGCAAACCGGTCAAGCGAAAGGACCGCCTCACGGATAAAGCCCTGCCGGTCGTCAAGCCCTTTCCACGCCTCCAGCCGCACGAGGGCGCTGTCCGCGTTATCCGCGCAAAGCTGGACAGTACGCAGCGCGTTTGAATACTGCTGCAACGTCAGCAAAGCCCGCGCCTCAATAAGCCGCGCATCCTCAGGCCGATAGACACGGAACCGATCCGCCGAAAGCGCCCACCGCACCGCCTCAAGAACAAGCGGCATAGGCCGTCCCAGCCCCTGCCGGACAAAGGCCAACTGATAACTTATATCCGACGACACATCGGCATAATCCAGCGAACGAAGCAACGCCGCCTCAGCCTCTTCCAACCGCCCGCTGTCGATCAAACTCTGCACATACAACGAATACCGCTCGGCGATGGCTGCCGACCCGGCCTCTGGCCCCGCGCGGTCTTGAGAAAACGCGGGCCAAAGCGCCGCAAACGCCACCGCAAAAAGGTACCATTTTCCCATGTATTCCCCTACTATAACGCTTTCCTCCAAAAAAAGAAACCACCCACCTGCCACGACAGCTTGCTTATGATTGTTCTGTTTAAGAAAATACAAGTTTAGGTGGGGGAAGTCTCCCCCTCGCTCCAGCCGGCTCAAATCCTGCAAACCATTAGGCTTGCAGGATTTGAGCCGGCTTCCGCTACCCCCTCTCCTAGGGGCTTTGCCCCTAAAACCCCATCTCTATCCTCGGCCATTATCCATTCCCCGAAGGGGAGAAGCCCCTGCAACGCCCCCGGCATCAATCACGGAGGAATTGAAAATGATAGGGGTAAAATTCCGCCATTTTCAATTCCCTATTATCCATATAAACGCAAAATTACTGGACAAAAACGCTTTGATATGGTATGCTGTTCTGTAGAGAGGAATACTATGCAGGAAATAACGCTTGAACAGGCCCTCGAAGAGGGAAAAGGTCTTAGAGCCTGTTCAATATCTTCTCAACAGTAGCGAGATAAACGCCAGAACCGTCATTTGCAACGTAGTATGAATATTACGTTCGCAGTTTTTCCAAAGACGGCGGTATTTTTCCAGCCACGCAAAACTGCGCTCAACCACCCGCCCCGTTTAGGCGGCGCCGCAAACGTATGCGGTCCGTTGCGTTTTACCGCTTCCGCTTCCGCTCCGGGAAGCATCCGCGCCGCATTGGCAAAATTTTCCCCGCCGTAACCGCCGTCGCACAGGACTTTCGCCACTTTCGGCAGGTTTGGCGCGCACCTCCGTAATGTTTCAACCGCTACATCACGGTCAGTCACGTCCGCAGCCGTTACCCGAACCGCATGAGGCAGGCCGTTGGTATCAACGCCGGGGGGAAGTTTTATCCCCAAAGTTTTTTCCCGCGTCATACCCCTTTCCCCCGGCGGTACCGGTGTTTTTCACGCTTTTGGAATCCATGATTTCCATGGCAGACTTCGCCTCCCTCCCGTGTATCACACGCTCAGACAACGCCAATCCCCGTAAAATACGGTCAAAAAGTGACACTTCCCCGTTTTTGCCTGCCGCGCTCCATATTTGGCACTAGCGGGGCACGATATCCCGCTTGGAAAAATCGTGGGGCAACCCGCGCCATGTACCGCCTTCCTTGAGGACATATAGAATCGCGCGAAAAATATTATACAAATCACAGGCGCGCGGGCGTGTTGCCTTTCGGGCTGATTGCAGTTCGTGTTCTATCACCGGGAATTGTTCCCGGGTGATGCCGCTTGGACAGGTTACTCTCATACTATTCCTGCCTTTCCTGTGGTTTTATTTCATTATACATCCGGGGAAATTTTGGACAAGATATTGAACGGGCTCTTAAAGAGCGAAATCATGTAGGCCTGAAAGGGGATCATCATACCCCCGATGAAGAAGGCGTAGACCGCGTTGGTCCATTTGGAGGGGTAACGGGCTATGGCGTAGGAGGCCATCGGCACGAAGAGGATAATAAGTACTTCCGACATCACCGTGAGAAAAAGGGTGTTCAAGATGGCCTGTGGAATTTGCGTCCGGGTAAAAAGGAATACGAAGTTGTCGAGGTACAATGTTTCAGGCAAGCCGGCGGGGTTCCGCAGAATTTCCCCGTTGGAACGGAACGCCGAGAGAAAGGATGTAGCGACGGGAAAGATATAGACGATAGCGGCAAGCATAAGGAAGAGAAGGCCAACGACATGGCCGGGCCGGGTTCTTTCGCCCGACCGGTTCTTCGATACAGCATACGGTATTTTCATAGTTCAACCTCCCGCAGTCTCAATGCCCGCGACTGCACCGCATTCAAGATAAAGATGATGATAAAAAGGATGACCGCCAGAGCGGTGCCGAAGCCCTGCCGCGATTCGGAGAAGGCCGCGCGGTAGATGAGATAGGTGACGGTCTCCGAGGCGAAACCGGGGCCGCCGTTGGTCATCACCACGATCTGGTCGAAGATCTTTAAGCCGTTTATGAGGGACAAGGTAAAATTGATGGTGATGGTCCCGGAGAGAAGGGGAAAGACGATATGCCAGAAAGACTGCCAAGGATTCGCGCCGTCGATAACCACCGATTCGAGGCAGTCTTTCGGAATGCCCTGGAGACCGGCCAGATAGATCACCATATAATACCCCGCGCCTTTCCAGATGATCGTTGCCGCGAGGGAATAGAGCACGATGGCGGGATCCCCGATCCAGTTGACTGCCAAGGATTCGCTTCCCTTGCGCAGGAGCGTGTTGAACACGCCGAAATTCCAGTTGAACATAGTAAGCCAGATAAAGCCGGAAACGACCCCGGAGATGAGTACCGGAATGTAAAACACCGACCGGAAAAATCCTTTGAGCCAGCGCACCTTGTCCAGCGCGAGAGCCAGCGCGAAGACGTTTTCACCAATGGAAACGATAAGCGTCAACAGCAAGGTGTTTTTCAAGGCGGAATAGAAACGCCGGCTGGAGAGGATCTCGCTATAGTTGCCCAAGCCGACGGAGCGGTAGTTCGGGTTTATCCCGTCCCAGTTGGTAAAAGAAAGCTGGATGCTGGTCAGGGAAGGGATGATGATAAACCCCACATACAGCGCGAAAGCGGGAAGGATAAAAAAGAGTGCCGTCCGGTTTATGTTTCGTCTGCCCATCTTGGCAATGTTATTTATCATATTTATGCTCCTCTTCGGTTAAGGCCGCCTCGCCGCGTTCTATCGCGTCCATCGGCGTCTCCAGTGGTTATCAGGGATTCTTGACCGGATTAAAATCCTTGGTCGCGTTGACCCATTCCTGATCCATCGTCTTTAACCCCGCGTCTATCGTAGACACGTTAAGAAACCACTCGCTTACCAGCTTGTAGCAGAAATTGCGGAAGTTGGGAAGCAACTCGTTCGGACCTAGTTTCTGGTTCCACCCGAGTTGTTTGTTGTCCGCAGTGGCGGCGATACGCATAACCTCCTCAAACTGTTCGCTTGCCGGGTAGGTGTATTTTTCTTTTAACGAGGAGAGGAAATTGGACTTGGCAAGGAAATCGGTGTATACGTCCTGGGAGAAGAAATATTGGATAAAGTTATCTATTTCTTCGGCTTTAGCCGGGTCTTTCTGCACCTCACCACTGATCGCCCAACCGGCAGCGAGCGGGCCGCCCGTCACATTGATATTGCCGTTGTTGTGGGAAGGGCAAAGAACCCGAATTCAAACGAAGGGTCGGCCTCCATGATCTGCTGGAAGACAAAGGGGCCGATGAAGTACATGGCCGCCTGACCACTCACGAGGATAGAAGGACATTGGCCCTCCCCGGTAGATGCCCATCCCTTTTCGATATAGCCCTTCTGAAAGAGCCCGGTCAGTCCGGTCATGGCGGCCCTGACTTCCGGATCGGTGAAATGTGTCTTCTCTTCGTAGCGGTGAGCAATCCAGTCGGGATCCTTCACCGCGACTTCCCGTTGCCAGAAGTAACTCCACCAGAACCCGATGTGCCAAATGTCCGCGCCGCCCACCACGATAGGCGCGATCCCGGCAACCTTGATTTTCTCGCACACCGCAAGAAAATCGTCGTAGGTCTTGATGTCCGCCACTCTTATTCCCAGTTGGTTGAATATTTTCTTGTTGTAGATGATACCGTTGGGGTAGGACTCGTCGATGGGCGCGGTATAGACCTTGCCGTTAAACGGAACCGTCGTTTCAAAAAGGTCCACGATATCCGGGGGTAATTCACCGAGCTTCCCCACCCGGACAAAGAGCGGCGTATCCCGCATCTCGATCAGATCCGGCAGTTCCCCCACCGCGTCCAACGTCCGTATTGCGTCAAGGTACGCGCCCTCGTTGCTCAGTTTCTCCACGATAATCACATGGGGATTGAGCTTCATGTAGTTTTCGATACGCTCGTGCATCAGGTCCGCCGTCACTTGATTCCCCACAACATACACCGCCGTTATAGTTACCGTCGCCCTGTTCTCCTTGTCCTCCTTCCGTTTGCATCCGCCGACCGCCAATACCCCCATCAAAAGACAGGCCCACAAAACACCACGATTCAGTTTCATATTAGTCCTCCATAAAAAAGTTATGCTAAAGATGATAACACCGCCTTTTCACGGCGTATACCAAAACTTTTAAGAAAAAAAAGAGACGTTTTTTAGAATCGGGCGGCCTTCCCATTATTGCTGATAACCTGTCCGATTACAGAGCGATCTCCCGCAAAGGCGGCTCGGCGGATGTGAAGGCGGCCACGGTGGTGGAGATGATAAAAAGGATGTTAAGGCAGAGGGCGGCGTTCTTTCTGATCTCCCCGAAAAATGTTTCTGTATTCACGGTTCTTCCCGTGTTGAATAACTGAATATAATAGATAAGCATAAAGGCTCCCGCTCCAGGCCGCATTACAAAAACCCGGTGAAACATTGCAAATATCCGGTTTTAGGGTAAAACGGAGGCGCGATGATAGAAGAGGGTTATTAATGCGAATCAAGGGTTGGGTATAGCAACAAACGGTACAGAAGTGGTAAGATTTAATCACTATGCAAAAAACAATTAAATTGAGCCTGTTCCAAAACTCATTTGTATTTGGGTATTTTTGTTAGTTGACAAAGAGATAAGGAATTAACCGCAAAGGCGAATAAGGATGGGTCTTGCCAGTTTGATAACCCGTCGGCTTTACAGGCGCTATTGAACACGGCCTTCACAGAAGGCTTGCTAAACAGAAGGATTAACGGTAGTACGCGAAGTTGCCGGTGAAAACCTTCTGCGCCTTCAGTGCCGCGGTACCGAAGCCGGTATCCAAGCCCCGCCTTTATTGGCGTCGCGCCACGTTGCATAACCACGCTAACGCCCCTAGCACAACCTACGGTTGTGCCTGTTTCGGGCGCGGCATTGGGTGCCTTAGCGGTTAAATTTTCTTGAAGGTTCGCTGTAAACGTGGTTCTTCTAAGATTTGCTTGGGGTTTTGGAACAGGCTCAATTGATAGAAATTTACGGTACCGTCGTCATTACTATGATACCGGCGGCGCAAGCGCAAGCGGTATAAGCGTCGCGATGGAAATGTCGCGGTCTGTTCAGAACGTCGCCGCTTTTATGGGCAAAGCGTATGGTAGCCGGCAATGGCGCGGCGAACTGAAAAAGCAGGAAATACGGATGCATGCCCCGGTTAGGCTTGAGAAAAGCCAGGGGCAGCTCAAGAGCGCGGACAACTTTTTTTCCCGGCTGGTTTCGAGATCAAGACAGGCCATAGAGTCTTTCTTTAACCGGCTTAACGAAAAGACTCATATCCAATCCGCCTCCAAGGCGCGCCCCAAAAACGGTCTTATCGCCTTTATCTTTGCTAGAATTGCCGTAGCCGTTGTCTACCCTTGATTCGCATTATTAACGACAGTTTTGAAAAAATTCCTTGACAACGCAAAAAAGCCGTTGTATGATGAGTACATTACGGTGATGTGAACGAACACGTCCTTGTACGTTATTACGATTTTTCCAGAAGGGCGGGTCGGCGGGAGACGGCAAATGAAAACAACGGATGAACAGAAAAAAGAGTGGGCCCTCGCGGGGGAGACGTTTCTGGGGATCGAGCTGGGGTCGACCCGGATCAAGGCGGTGTTGATCGGCGGGGACTATGAGCCGATCGCGGCGGGCGGGTATGACTGGGAGAACCGGCTGGTGGATGGGGTGTGGACATACAGCCTTGATGAGGTGTGGACGGGAGTACAGGGAGCGTTTGCGGCGTTGGCGGAGGATGTCGCGGGCCGTTACGGGGTAACGCTTCGCACAACGGGGGCCATCGGGGTTTCGGCGATGATGCACGGGTATCTTGCTTTTGATGGCGACGATACGTTTGGGCGGCACCTTGTGCCGTTTCGTACATGGCGCAACACGACGACGGGGAAGGCCGCTGCCACGCTTACGCAGACGTTCTCGTTCAATATACCACAGCGCTGGAGTATCGCCCATCTCTACCAAGCGATCTTGAACAAGGAGCCTCACGTCAAGGACATTGCGTTCTTGACGACGCTTGCCGGGTATGTGCACTGGCAACTTACCGGGCGCAAGGTGCTCGGCGTGGGCGACGCGTCCGGAATGTTTCCCATCGACAGCGCCACGAATAATTGGAATGCCCGGATGCTTGCCGAGTTTGACATGCTGCTTGCCGGGTCGTCGTATCCGTGGAAACTGGCGGACATTCTGCCTGCCGTGCTGACGGCGGGGACAGAGGCCGGGTCGCTCACTCCCGAAGGGGCGCGGCGGCTGGATCCATCGGGCAACCTGCAACCGGGAATTCCGCTTTGTCCGCCTGAAGGGGATGCGGGGACGGGGATGGTCGCCACTAACAGCGTAGCCGAACGGACGGGCAACATCTCGGCGGGTACGTCAATATTCGCGATGGTGGTGCTGGAGAAAGCCCTCTCCCGCGTGTGGACGGAGATCGACCTTGTAACAACGCCCGCCGGGAAGCCGGTCGCGATGGCACACTGCAACAATTGTACCAGCGATCTTGATGCTTGGGCGCGGCTGTTCATGGAGGTGCTCGGGCTTTCCGGCGCGAAGATAGACAAGAGCGCCCTCTACGACGCGCTCTACTTCAAAGCGGAGGAGGGCGATCCCGATTGCGGCGGACTTCTGGCTTACAACTATTACGGCGGGGAACCGGTTGCCGGCTTGAAAGAGGGGCGGCCCCTCTTTATACGGAAGCCTGACAGCCGGTTCACCCTCGCGAACTTCGCGCGCGCCCTCTTGTTTTCCGCGATAGGGACGCTGATGCTCGGCATGGCGATTCTCACGGAAGATGAGCGCGTCCGCATCGACCGACTTCTCGGCCACGGCGGACTTTTCAAGACGAAAGGTGTCGGACAGCGTCTCATGGCGGCGGCTCTCAATACCCCGGTTGCCGTGATGGAATCTGCGGGTGAGGGCGGCGCGTGGGGTATCGCGCTGTTGGCGGCGTTTCTGCGGCAAAAGCGGGATGGCGAAACGCTTGAGGCCTATCTTGCCGACCGGGTATTTGTCGGTAACGCGGGTCTTTGTGCCGCACCCAACCCGCAGGATGTTCAGGGCTTCGCGGCATTTATGCGGCACTACACGAAAGGCCTCGCGATAGAGCGGGCGGCGGTGGAACATTTTTAAAGGTAAGAAGTAAAGGGAGTCTTCCGCTGTCGATCAAGGGCGAAATATGTTGACTATATAGTTGTTCTACTATAGCTATTCAGCCGTCTTTGTTCCCGGGGGGCGTTGCGGGGGTGGTCCGGGGCCTTGTTGCGTTTATCCGAGACGGGGCCTTTTTTTGGGGGGCCCACACCGTGCCGCAGGAATGGCAAAACGCGCTCAACGTTTCGCGTACGGTAATGGGTGCCCCGCAGAGGGGGTAAGCGGAGGGCTCAAGCCCGGAGCGGAGGGGGAGAGGGCCTGTTGCATTTATCTGAGGTGGAGCATTTTTTGGGCCCGCACCGTGTTGCGGGGATGCCAAAACACGCTCAACGTTTCGCGCATTGCATTGGGTGTCCCCCACCTGATTGGCAAGCAGCGTTTTTCGCCCACTGCCCCCGCCGTCAGCAAGTTAAGCAAATAAAAAATAAAAAAGGTCCACAGATTTCCCAGATTTCCACAAATTAAACATAGGCTTTGAAACAAAAATCTGTGTAATCTGCGGACAAATTCTTAAGTTGCTGGCGGTGGAGACTTCCCTCTCGCGCGCCGGCAACTGGTTTTGAACAGGCTGCTACCGGAACCTCGACAAAATGTCGCTCACTTCACGGACGTTTTGTGCTGTCCGCATGGAGGCAAGCGCGCCGGAATGAATCAAAGACAAAACCCGGTTCAAAGTACGCAAATGCTCCTCACGGGCCGATTCTCCCATTAAAAGGAGAAAGACAAAGTGAATCGGCTCATTATCAAGAGCGTTGTATGCGATCCCGTCCTGTGAAATCCCTATTGCGCCGAAAATCCCGTTTGTACCGGGATAGTAACCGTGAGGCACCGCGACACCGGACGTGACTGCGGTACTCATTTTACGTTCCCGGTCCTGAATTGCCGAAAACATCTCGGTTTTGTCCAATGCAGGGTGAACATCCGCCATTGTTTCGATGAGTTCCCAGAAAACCGCCTCCTTGGTATCAGCCTCAAGATTCAGTTTTATCGAATGTTCATTGAAAATCTCGCTTAACAACATGATTTTTCCTCCTTATGCTTTCTTTCATCAAAATACAATCCAATCGGCACGGTCAAACCGATCATACCGGCTATTCCCAAAGCACTGACGAGCGACTTCTGGGCAATCTCATACATAATCTCCACAGACTGCGTGACGATGCCGGCGATGACGGAAACGACCAAAGCTCCCAGCACTACAATTCCAAAAACTTTCCAAAAAATACTCCAAAAACGATTCATGACGATCTCCTCTCTTCGCACAACGCGCTCTGCAAGGAAACACCATAAGAAAATATCAAGAGGGGGATGCCTCCCCCTTCACTCCAGCCCGCTCTCCGGTCGATATGTCCGCACCTACGGCGCGTCCACACCTCCCTCCGTTTGGTCTTACGCTATCCTCCGCAACACCCCCCGGTTTCATGCCAATCGGTATTCTACAAGTAGAAGCGCTATACCTTGCAAGCATCAACCTGTGTTTCCTGCGCGTCATTTCATTGCGGTTTATCAAGCAGAATTTTGTAAACCGCATTCTCCTTTTCCCCTGCATCCACAATCCTCTTTGTGGAAACGCCGCAGTGAGAAAGGTTTTACAAAATGAACATGAAAAAGACGGAGATCAGATTCTCAAGTTTAAGAGTATGGAACTCTTTTTATTGAGATGATTTGTTTCTTCTATTGCCTTTAAAGACAGGTGGCAAAAAAACATTTCGATGTTTTGTGATCCGGCGAGCGTTGAGATACGCAAAAAGCTGTTACGCGCCACGGAAGGGGAATATTTTCCCGCTTTGCCGGTTAAGCTGCCGCTTTCGACCAGGCAGTCAATCGCATAGTCCATCGACGCGAAAACACCGCCCTGCGTTATTTCATCCCCCGCGAAATTCACTTCGGGAAAAGACTCCATCAGCACAAAAATGAATGTTCCCATAATGGCAAAAACCATGTATGCCGCCAATATGAGACGAAGTCCTCTTTGCTTCAGGAAAAAAGCCATGACCACATCATGAATGAACCACACTGTTTTGTCAAGAGCCCTGCGGAAAACTGTCATGCGGCCAACCCGAGTTGCCTCATTTTGAAATGTTACCGAAAGGCGTGGCTGCCTCATTTAGAAAATGTTACCGAAAGCTATAGCTGTTCCTGCGTTTTGACACGGTTTGTTTGAGCAAGCCGTTGGCG
>JAIRNN010000252.1 GCA_031257995.1 Spirochaetaceae bacterium
GGTGATGTTAATGACATTGCGGTTGAGGTTGAGTCTGGCAGAACAAAATTGACATTCCTCAAAAGAAGCGGTGTACATCTGGGTATAGGGTATTCGTATACGTTCTAAAAAACAAGCCGCCGTATGACGCGGGGCTCGCACAACTAAAACGTTCTTCAGTTTACCGGATAGCCGGAGCACTCCCCGGGTATCCGGTTTTTTGTTTCACCGCTTTAATCACGGTTTACCACAGATGTGGTTTTTTGGGATGAAGCCGTGATTAGTGCGGGGGCGTTGCGGGGGGTTGTCCCCCCGCAGAGGGGGTAGCGTATGACCAAACGGAGGGAGATGTGGACATGCCGTAGGCCGTAGGTGTGGACATATCGACCGGAGAGCGGGCTGGAGCGAGGGGGAGACTTCCTCCTCTGATCGTTATTCATTTTCCATTATCCACCTTCCATTTTCAATTCCCCGCAGGGGCAGCCCCCGCCTTGCGCATGGTTTTGCTGGTTACCAGGGGAATGGCGAGCAGGGTTACGACGATGCCGGTTCCGATGAGCAGAGTGTCTATCGAAACGATGTCTGCGGCCGGGCCGAAGACGACCATGCCCAGCGGCATCATCGTACTGGAGACCATCGTGAAGACCGAGAGAACTCTGCCCATGAAGGCAGGTTCCACAGTGGTTTGGAGTAAAACCATAGACGGCGCGTTCCAGAGCGGCAACAAGACTCCCATGACGGCCATGATCGCGAGGTAGAGCCAGAAGTTGGGCGCGATTCCCAGTCCGGCGGCCAGAATGCCGCATAACGCGCAGGAAAGGGCCATGGTGTAGATACGGTTTTTAAAGCCGCCCCACACGCCGATGAAGATGCCGCCCAGCATCATGCCGACGGAAAACGTGATCTCTATCGCGGAAAGCCGCCAGACATCGCTGCCGAAGTTTCTTGTTACCTGCAAGGGGGTCAACAATGCGGCGGGGGCGAAAAAGAAGAGAAACACGGCGGAAAGGACGATCATGCGTAACACATAGCCATGCTTCCTTATATAGCGCAACCCTTCTTTGAGATCGTGGAAATACGCCGCGCCTTTTGGCGGTGCTTGTTCCGCTTGTGTTTCCGGCACTTGTTCCGGCCGCGCTTCCGGCGCTTGATCTATATCGGAGACTAGAGTTACTGGCGGCACTTTTACCCAGAAAAGGACGATGCTTATACCGATAGCGGCGGTTACCACGTCAAGGAAAAACAGGGTCTGGAGCGGGGCAAAGGTCATTAACGCGCCGCTTACCATGGGCGCCGACAGCGTAACCAAAGACTGTATGCTACCCTGGAATCCGTTTATCCGGGTCAACTGGTCAGGGGGAACGATCTGGGGAAGAAACGCGCCGACCGCCGGCATCTGCACTCCTTGTCCGAGGGAACGCATCAGGGCGCACAGCAACAGAAGCCCGTAACTTTCAGTGCTTTTAATGCCCGCCATGAGGCACACCGCCACGATCAGGCTGACAAAGGCAATCGAGCCGTCCGCAATGTTGATGACGTATTTCCGGTTGAACCGGTCAGCCCACACCCCGGCGAAGGGCGATATGAAAAACATGGGAAGGAATCCGGCAACGGTAAAGAGCGTTATCATGGTTCCCGACCAGCTCTCGAGCGTTATATGCCATACGAGCGCGTACTGTACGACCATCGTGCCGAAAAAGGACAACGCCTGTCCGATCAAGAATAATGCGGTGTTCTTTTTCCAGTTAATTTCCATAAAGATTTATAGCCTCCCCATAGAGAAAAGTCAATGGACTTCAGCAATTCCGATTTCAAGGAAGGGGGAAGTCTCCCCCCTGCCTCCAGCCCTGCGGTCTTCCGGCACCCCCCTCAGCGGGGCTCTGCCGCCCCCGCAACGCCCCCGGCATCAATCACAGACTTCAATCACAGGGAGCCACAAATTAATGCGGATTAACGCAGATGTACGAGAATAAGAATTATCCACAGATTACCCAGATTTCACAGATTAAGCGTCGCATAAAGTGAAAATCCGCATTCATCCGTTCCATCTGTGTCATTTGCGATTAAACGTGATTTTTCATCTTTTTCACGATTTTTCCCCGTCAGATTAAAGCAATACGGCTGACAACCGCATATATATGGTGGAGGATTGTATATGCGGTCAAAAAGAAAACTTGTTCAAAATGTCTGGTACAAAGTTGGAACAGAGATCAATATCGGCGAGCCCTTGTTCCGGTTGTCGGAGGCGAAAGTGCTCCTCTATCGCGTACTCGGCGAAACGAAAGGACGTTACGGCTTCGAGATGCGCGGGCTTACAATTGAAAACGAATGTGTGTCGTTCTATATTAAGCCCGAAGACGGCTTTATGCTGCCGCTGATAATGCAGCTGCTGAAACAAACGTTTTTCCTGCGGTTCAACATAATCGCGGGACGGAGGGGGCACGTTTGGGGAGAGCGGTATGAGTCGGAGATCTTGTGGGGTGGGCCGCCTGAGCGGGCGGAGGAAGTTGACTGGGCGGCGATAGACAAGTCGGCAAACACGCCGATACCGGCGGCTATAGCCTACACCTTGTCTTGGGACGGCCCCCGCTCGGACGGGATGACGATAACGACGAGTTTTTCGGCGAAAAACGCTTCCAAACCCGCGCCTTCCGCCCGGATCACTGCCCAAAAGGAGGTACAGCCCGCCCCACACATCCCGGCCCAAGACAGCCGCGAGCGAGGTCTGCCCAACACCGCAACATGGGGTTTTGAAACAGCCTCTATTGATTGTGCTGGAGTCCCACATTAGTGGTTTATCCCCGCATTACCCGATAGACTTAACCCAACGGATGAGCTTTTTCACCCGCTCTTTCGCCGTTTCCAGCTTTTTGCGCTCTTCGGCAACCAGTTCGGGGGGCGCGTTCCGCACAAAAGCGCTGTTGGCGAGTTTCGCTTCGAGAGAGGCCGCATATTTGCCATCTTTTTCGGCTTCCTTCGTGAACTTGGCCTTGAGGAATTGCAGATCAACGGCCTCGGCGATGAAGACCCGCGCCTCAAACGCCGACCCCGCGAGGAGGATCGCCCCGCTAAAGTCCGTCCGCGCCACGCCCTCGTCAATATGCAGGGCGGAAATTCCCGCGAGTTGCCGTATCAATGCCGCGTTTTTCTGGAACAACGCGCATCCTGAGCCGTCTTTGCAGCACACGGACACGCGCAACTTTTTCTCATGAGGAATCGTACACTCGCTGCGCAGCGTCCGCGCCAGTACGATTAACTCCTGTACCAACGCGAAATCGGCTTCAACCGCCGCGTTAATCTTCGCGCCGCTTCCTTCAGGATAGGAAGCGGTGATCAAGAGGCCCTTCCGGTTCGGCAAGAACGAATAAATCTCCTCGGTTACAAAGGGAAGGAGCGGGTGCAGCAGTTTGAGAGACTCGGCAAGCACGTCAAGCAGCACACTCACCGCGCGTCCGCCCTCTGTTTTGGCGTTGATTTCACCGCTTGTTCCGGCCTCCGGCGTTTCGGGCGTTTCAGCATGAAGGCTGAGCTTGGTCGCCTCGACATACCAATCGCAGAAATCGTTCCAAAAGTACTCGTAAGCGGCCCCCGCCGCCTCGTTGTACCGGTAGGCGGTCAGAGCCTCGGTGATACGCTTACTCGCAAAGGAGAGCCGCGAATAGATCCAGAGGTCAACGTCAATGAGGGCCGGGTTCTCGACAAGCGCGCGCCCGTCAAGGTTCATCAGAATGTAACGGGAGGCGTTCCAAATCTTGTTGGCAAACTTCGCGCCCAGCTTAAAACTTTCCTTGTCGATGAGAATGTCCTGTCCCTGTGCGCAGAGGAAGGCCAGCGTGAACCGCAGCGCGTCCGCCCCGTAAGCGTCGACCACTTCGAGCGGGTCAATGCCGTTGCCCAGCGTCTTGCTCATCTTGCGGCCCTTCTTGTCGCGGAGAAGGCCGTGAATGTAGATGTCGCGGAACGGCGCTTTTCCGGTGAACTCAAGCCCCGCCATGATCATGCGCGACACCCAGAAGAATATGATGTCGTAGGCGGTAACGAGCGCCGTGGTGGGATAATAGCGGTCAAAGTCGGATGTCTCATCAGGCCAGCCCAGCGTACTAAACGGCCAGAGCCAACTGGAAAACCATGTGTCAAGCACATCCTCGTCCCGCGTGATGTTCGCGCTCCCGCAATGGGGACAGACGGCGGGATCGGTACGGGCAACGGTCGTTTTTCCGCAGTCCGCGCACTGCCATGCGGGGATCCGGTGCCCCCACCAGAGTTGGCGGCTGATGCACCAGTCGCGGATGTTGGTAAGCCAGCGCTCGTAGGTGTTTTCCCATTTACGCGGATAGAACACGAGGCTGCCGTTCTTCCAAGCGGCCAGCGCCTTGTCCGCGAGCGGCTTCATCCTCACAAACCACTGCTCGGAAAGGTAGGGTTCGATCACCGTCCCGCACCGGTAGCAATGGCCCACCGAGTGCGTGATCGCCTCTTCCTTGACCAGCAAACCCGCCGTCTCCAGATCGGCGACGACGGCCTTCCGCGCCTCTTTTACCGTGAGCCCCCGGTACTTTTTGGGGACCGCGTCGTTCAGCCTCCCTTCCGGCGTGAGAATGTTGATGACATCGAGATTGTGCCGCTTTCCCACCTCCCAGTCGTTGGGATCGTGGGCCGGGGTAATCTTCACCACGCCTGTCCCGAAATCCCTGTCCACATACTCGTCGGCAATCACGGGAATCCGCCGCCCGGCAAGCGGCAGTTCCACCTCTTTCCCCACCAAATTGCGGTACCGCTCATCCTCCGGGTGAACCGCCAACGCCGTGTCGCCCAGTAAGGTTTCAGGCCGCGTCGTGGCAATTTCCACGAATGATGCCCCGGATGTATCAACACCCTCGCGCCGCCGATAACGGATATGGGTCATCGTCCCCTGATCGTCGCTGTGTTCCACCTCGTCATCGGAGAGCGCCGTGCCGCAGGACGTACACCAGTGCACGAGATAGTTTCCCTTGTAAAGCAAGCCGCGCTCATAAAGTGTTACGAATACCTCGCGCACCGCGCGGGAAAGCCCCTCGTCCAACGTAAACCGCTCGCGGCTCCAATCGACACTCGCCCCCATACGGGCAATCTGCCGCGTGATGACCGCGTGATGTTCGGCCTTGACCTTCCACGTCTCCTCGACAAAACGCTCCCGTCCCATCTCGCGCCGGTCCAGCCCCGCCGCCCGCAACCGCTTCTCGACAACATTTTGCGTCGCGATCCCCGCATGGTCCGTCCCCGGCAGCCACAACGCCGGTTCGCCGCGCATACGGTGAAACCGGATCGCGGTATCTTGCAACGCCATGTTGAGCGCATGCCCCAGATGAAGCACCCCCGTCACATTAGGCGGCGGAATGACAATCGTATAAGGCGCACTAGATGCGCCCGATGCCCCCGCGCCCCCTTCAGGCTGAAACGCCCCCGATTCGCGCCACTTCTGATAGATCCCATCCTCGAAAGCCGCCGGATCGTACGCCTTCTCTAGATGGCGCGCCTTCTCTATCTCAACTGCCTTTATTTCTTTCCCCATCGGTCCTTTTTCCTTCAATAAAAACGTATCCAAATAAAACTTATAATAGAGAACTTATAATAGTACAGAACGCCGCCAACGTCCAGCGTACCTCAGGATAAACGCATAGAAATACAATTTAACCACGAACCTCGACGGGCCTTTGGTCCGTAACCACACGAACGGAATAAAAGGATTGCAAAACAGAAGTTCGTGTCTGTTTGTGTCGTTCGTGGCTAACTCCCCTCCGTTCTGTAAACAGACACCCACTAGCAGGCAGTCAACTATGGGACTGTGGATAAAGTCTCTTAAGCTTTATCCGGGCATCGGCGGCAGTAAAACGCCAGTCTATGGTCCGTGCCTTTTCGTTCCGTATGGTGTTCCACG
>JAIRNN010000287.1 GCA_031257995.1 Spirochaetaceae bacterium
CCGCTCTTCGTAACGCAAGCGAAAGATCTCTTCTCTTTCTTCTAACGTAATCCTTTCGTAACTCATTTGTGCCACCTTGTTTTATTTTATCAGGTTGCACTAGGAATTTCAGGATGCCCATTTATAAACGACTCCTTTTTATAGTCCGCGAATAGAGTTGTTTGGAAACCTCAAGTTTCCGAACAACTTTCGCTGAAAAACGTGGTTTTGTAAGGCTTTCGCCCGGCTTTAGCTTGAAAAACCGCAAGACTTGTGAGACAACCAACCGGGTTGTTGAACAAGTCCAATGTTCGCGAGTTAAGAGAAATTCGGTGTGAATAACCCGTGTCGCCATTTATGGCAGTATCTGCGGTTCACCGTGATTTCCCTTCCCCGGGGCTACGCCTCCATCGCGTTTATCGCCGCAACGTAGGCCTTGATGGACGACTCGATGATGTCGGTAGAAACGCCCCGGCCGTTCCAACGTTTGCCGTCACGCTCGATTTTGACCATCGTTTCGCCCTGAGCGGTTTTGCCGCCGGTGATCGCGCCGAGTTCGTAGAGTTCCAGACGGACGGGTTTCCGCGTGATGCGGTCGATGGCTTTGAACGCTGCTTCAATGGGGCCGTCCCCGACTTCCGTTTCCTTGCGCGTCGTGCCGTCTTTGTGGCGGAGTTTCACCGTGCTGGTCGAGCTGAGGCCGGAGACCGAGTTCACGAACCATGTGTCAAGCGTCCATGTTTCGGGAATCGAGGCAGACACGCCCATTGCGAGGGCTTCAATGTCGCGGTCGGAGACGACTTTTTTCTTGTCGGCGAGGACCTTGAACTGGGCGAAAATACCGTCGAGGGCGGCCTGCTCGAGCGAGAATCCCAACTCCTTCAGGCGTTCATCGAAGGCATGGCGGCCTGAATGTTTGCCCAGCACCATGCGGTTCTGGGGGATGCCGATTGATTCGGGTGTCATAATCTCGTAGGTGGCGCGGTTGGCGAGAACGCCGTGCTGGTGGACGCCCGCTTCGTGGGCGAAGGCGTTCTCGCCCACAATGGCCTTGTTGGGCTGCACCTTCACCCCAGTAACCTGCGTAACAAGGCGCGACACATTGTAAATCTGCGTGGTGTCGACCTTTGTGTCGGCATCCCAGAACATATTGCGGACGCGCAGGGCCATCACGATTTCCTCAAGGCTGGCGTTCCCGGCGCGCTCGCCGATGCCGTTTATGGTACACTCTACCTGCCCCGCGCCCCCGCCGATCGCCGAGAGAGAGTTCGCCACAGCCAGTCCCAAATCGTTGTGAACATGGCAGGAGATCACCGCCTTTTCGATGCCGGGCGTGTGGCAGGCAACATATTTCACCAGATCGCCGAATTCGGCGGGCATCGCGTAACCCGTGGTGTCGGGGATATTCACCGTGGTCGCCCCGGCCTTGATCACGGCGGCAAACACCTTGCAGAGGAAATCACGGTCGCTCCGGCTCGCGTCTTCCGCCGAATATTCGATATCGGAACAAAACTTCTTCGCGTATGTTACGGCGGAAACGGCCTGTTCCAGCACTTCGTCCGGTTTCATCTTGAGTTTCCATTCCATGTGGATGGGCGATGTGGCGAGAAAGATGTGGATGCGCGGCGGGGCGGCGGCGTGTTCGAGGGCCTCGCGGGCCGCGTCAATGTCCTTTTCAAGCGAACGGCAGAGCCCCGCCACCGAACTCCCCTTGATGATCCCCGCGATCGTCTTCACCGACTCAAGGTCGCCGGGGCTGGATATGGGAAACCCCGCCTCGATAACGTCAACGCCCAGTTGCTCAAGTTTTTTGGCAACGTCGATCTTTTCCTGAACGTTCATCGAACAACCCGGAGCCTGCTCGCCGTCCCGCAATGTTGTGTCGAATACTCGTATTATTCGCGCCATGTTGTCTCCTCTGGAAACGCTCGACTTCGATGCCGCTCAGCGGTGGACATTTGTCAACGGCTGACCTTTGTCGGCTTGCGTTACCAATCATTGCTTTCATATTAAAACAATACTGAAAAACTTTCAATCGAGGCTGTTCCGAAATCGGCATAGGATCAAGCCAAAACACAATTTGTTGTGCCCGTTGCGCCGGGGGCGTTGCGGGGGCGGCCTGCCGGGGCCCTGTTGCGTTTATCTGCGTAATCTGTGGACAAATATTCTTAAGTTGTTGACAGTGGGAAGCGTCCCCCTCTTTTTCCTAGAATTGTCGTTCCGCTCTAAATCCTTCGCTGAATTTTGTTATGAGGTTTTGAACCTGCTTTTTACTCGCAATCCCATAGTTTTTCAAAACAGCGGTATCGATTTGTTCAAATGTGGCATCGCCGTTTTCAATATGGACAAATATATTGGCAAGGTACACCGCCTCCACAAGCCTGTGGGCCGACGGCGCCTCGGAAGGCGTGTGGTGAAAGCGGATGGCCATAACAAGGTTTTCGGGAAAGTTCCATTTCTCCGCGATGAGCGCGCCGATTTCCGCATGATTCATGCCGCCCGCGACATTTTCAAAAAACGTTGTCGGAATGGCCTTTCCCGAGCAGAAACTTTGAATTTTATTGAATAGATCGGGATGAAACTGGGAAAAAATAATCTTTCCCATGTCATGAAGAATGCCGGCGACATACACATCGTCAAGAATATCACGATCTCTTCTGAAGTTCTGCACGAGATTGTAGGCGTAAAACGCGGTACGATAGGCGTGATCCCAGAGTTTCTTCTTCTCGCTGGTGTCGTCGCCGAGTACCTTCTGTGTCCCGTAGGAATAAAGCAGATTCTTGATACCTTTGATCCCTAAGAATTTTACCGCTTCGCCGATGCTGTCAACCCGTTTTACCCGCATATAGACCGCCGAGTTGACAATCTTGATAAGATCGGCAGTCATAGCCGGGTCTCTGGAAATGACTGTCGCTATTTCACTCATTTCAGATTTGGGATCGTTGAGGAGGTTCTGGACTTTGAGAATGTTTTCAGGAAAACGCGGCAGACTGTTCACACTGTCAACGATGGTCCGGGTAAGCACGGAAAGCGTATCCAGCCGGGCCCTGTCAAGCGGCACGACAATCTTTGCAATCGTTTCTATCTCGTTGCAACTGATGTTAAAAGCGTTTTTACCAAGTCCCATCTTTTTCAGCATCAGCACCATCACCACAATGCCGAGCCCGGCCCCTTCCGAGTCGTCAATCACGTGGTCAAAAGCCTCCTCTATGCTGTTGAACTGCTGGGAACGGGCAAGCCGGTCGTAAATTCTGATGAGCTCGGCACGCGCGATCACCGAGTTATTCCGCACTTCAATCTGAATGGAGTCGTTCTTTAAGGCAAGCAACAGCTTGACATAAAGCCCCTGCTCTTTCTGCAACGCGAGATAGTGGCCAATATTCTCCATCGTATCCTTTTTGAACGTCTGCATACCCAGTTTGTAGTCATCAATCATGTCAATTTTCAGCCCCTTTTCCAAAAAATAAACCCGCTTCGTGTTGGCCTTCTTCGCGTTGACTACAAGTTCCTGCACACAATACGTGAGATAATCCTTAAAATCCCCCTTGTCCGACAGCTTAAGAAACGCGGTAAGCACCTCGCTCATATACACTTCCATCTCATGCGGCAAGGCATAGGTTGTAATGGTATAAGGAAGCCCAGACTGAATAGCTTGTTTTATCCTGCTCAAATCAACTTTTAATTCAACCGCTGACATTTCACACCTCTCGACTTTTTCCAATAAACTAGCGGTACTATAGGAACCCCCGCTTTTTTCAGTGTACCGCATCCGTGGAAAAAAAACAAGTCTTTTTGTTTGTGAGGCAGGTAAACGCATAAAAAAATAAACTTTCCCTGTCGCGGTACCAAGGAAGCGCTGATTTCTTCAATCGAGAATGAGATACGTTTTTACCGGAATTGCCACCTGAGCAGACGCAATCAGTGTTGCTTTGGGGGACCTCTAAAAATCTGCTTTTAGGTATCAACTTCTGCTTCTCAAAGCGCAAACAGTAACATTTTGGCGTTTCGGGTAATACCTGCCGCCGTTTCAGGGCTTAAGCCCTTGTTCCCTCTCGACCGGAGGAGCGAGGGTGGACGACCTCTCTATGCTGACGCATAATTTCATCTTCCTGAAATATACGTGTCGGCTTTTGAGTTTTTTGCAAAAAACAGGCAAATTTTGGCAGTGGGCGAAAAACGTTGCTTGCCAATCATGTGGGGGACGCCCCATGCCGCGCACGAAACATTGAGAGCGTTTATGGTATCCCTGCAACACAGCGTGGGCCCAAAAATGCTCCACCATGGATAAATGCAACAGGCCTCGTCTCTTCCCATGCTCCTGCGGTCATCCGCTACCCCCTCTGCGGGGACAAAACCATACGGTGTATGGTGGCTATGCGTTGCATAGCTTGGTGGGCGCACCTTAAGCAAACCCATAGGGTTTGCTCAGCGTCCACGGACGGACGCAAAATAGAACGCGCCCCGGCATGGAAGTCCGAAACAGGATGTTGAGGGCTGTAGGGTTCCCGCCCCTGAAGGTGTCATGGACACCCCGCCCCCGGTCATAAAGACGGCTGAATAGTTATAATAGAACAACTACATAGCCAACATATTTCGCCCTTTATCTAAATTTTTTGTTTTTTTGAAAATCATAGAGGAAAGCAAAAATTTGAAGATGAAGAAGGGGTATTGCCTGATTACGTGAGAGACCGGCTGTTGAGTAAGCAGAAAAAATTAACCACAGAAGTATCACGGCTAACCGCAGACAGCGCTGCATGGCGCACCATGGCGACACAGATGAACGCGGACAATCAATCACGTTGAACCACAGATGACCGTCTTCATCTGTGTTCATCTGAGCCATCCTTATTCGCCTTCATTCGCGGACCTTTTTATCCATATTCATCCGTCCATCTGCGTAACTCATGTTACGCACCATACGCAAAAATGAGGTAAAAAAACACATCAAAATAAGTATTTTGGTTAAAAATACCGAAAAATGACTAAAAAAGGGTAAAATTAGGCCAAATATAGAGCCATATTCGGACTAAATTTGACCTCTGCGTAACATGAGTGCGTAATCCGTGGCCAGCCGTGATTAAAAATGGATAATGGCCGAGGCGTAAAAACCACATGTCTCATTCTGTTCTGCTTTTGATGAACTTGGACAAAAAAGGGAAAGCATATAAGGTGGTATACACAATGATTCTAAGGAAACAAAGATGGGAAAACGGAAGCGGCATACCCCTGAAGAAAAGGTTT
>JAIRNN010000329.1 GCA_031257995.1 Spirochaetaceae bacterium
ATCTTTATTAATTCAGGATGTTCTTCTAACACCGTATCTATTAATCCTAATTCAGGATCATTAATCCATTTAGGATTTTCAAACTTTAACAGCAACGGTTCAAATATTTTCATAGTAATGTATCGTACTATGTCAAGCGCCTTTTGTCAATCGTCGCCTTTGCTTTCACACGGTATCCTTCCATTACATTCCGGCGTGCTTTTTGACTTTATAGACAGACACTAACTATATAAACATAAATTATCAGGCAGGTATGGCCGGATTAAAAAAGGCCGCAGGTAAAGGTCTTTCCGTTATAATTATGGAACCTTTATTGGGAGGCAAACTTGCGAACGGATTGACCCGAAAAGCCGCCGATATATTTAAATTGGCAAATGGTTCATTGCCGGCGGCGGCATGGGCGTTGAGATGGCTTTGGAACCAAAAGAAGTTGCCGTTGTTTTATCCGGTATGAATGAAATGACACCACTTGAGGAAAACGTTAAAACCGCAAAAAACTCCGTCTCCGGTATGTTGACAAAAACAGAAACCGATGTTTATGAATCGGTAATAAAAATTATAAACGACTCATATAAAATCCCGTGTACAGGCTGTAATTATTGTATGCCATGTCCGCAAAAAGTAAATATTCCCGCATGTTTTGCGGCTTATAATGTGTCATATACTGTCGGCAGGCTTTCCGGTTTTCAGCAATATATGACAAGTACCGGAGCAACCGATCCCAGAAAAAATTATGCGGCGAGCAACTGTAAGGAATGTGGAAAATGCGAGGAAAAATGTCCTCAGCGCATCCCCGTAATAAAATCGTTGAAAAATGTTGTAAAAAGAATGGAACCGTTTTGGTATAAAACGGTATTACAGATTTTTATTAAATTAAGGGGCTAAATAATCACACGTCCGCCATCCGTGGCGGGCGTTTCGTAAAAGAATCTTGTACTGCCAAACCACATCTCTTTACGCTTTGGGGTTAAAGTCTCCCGTAACGTGATGGGGGCGTTACGGGGGCGGGCCCCCGTAGAGGGGGCGCCGTAAGAATTGCGGAGGGAGGAACGACCGGAGCAAGTCTGGAGGCAGGGGGAGACTTCTCCCACCTAAAACGCTCCTCCCCCTCCTGTATCTCGCCGCTCACACCGTGTAGGCCGTTGACGCGGTGGTGCCGCCTTCGCCGGTCCAGTTGGTGTGAAAGACTTCGCCGCGTTTCGCGTCGAGCCGCTCGTAGGTGTGGGCGCCGAAGTAGTCGCGCTGGGCCTGCAAGAGGTTGGCGGGCAGTTTTTCGCAACGGTAACCGTCGTAGTAACTGAGCGCGGCGGTCATGGCCGGGACGGGGATGCCTGACTGAATGGCGGCGGCGCAGACGGTACGCCAGCCTGACTGGGCGGCTTCGATCTTGCCCTTGAAGTAGTCATCGAGGAGCAGGTTTGCGAGGCCGGGATTTTTGTCGAAGGCTTTCTTGATGTCGCCCAAGAAGACGCTGCGGATGATACAGCCGCCCCGCCACACAAGAGCGATTTCGCCGTAGTTGAGCTTCCAGCCGTAGGTCGCGGCGGCGGTACGCATCAGCGCGTAGCCCTGGGCGTAGCTCACGATCTTTGAGGCAAAGAGGGCTTGGCGGATGGCCCCGATGAAGGCCGTTTTATCGAAGGCTTTTTTGTCGGCGTTGATCCGGGGCTCCGGGCCTTTCAGCACTTTCGCGGCGGCGCCCCGTTCTTCTTTGACTGCCGAAAGGCAACGGCTAAACACCGCCTCGCCGATCAGCGTGAGGGCGATCCCCTCGTCGAGAGCGGAAATCACCGTCCACTTGCCGGTTCCTTTTTGGCCCGCCGTGTCGAGAATGTGGTCAACGAGTGGGGAGCCGTCCTTGTCCTGGTAGGCGAGGATGTCGCGGGTGATCTGGATGAGATAGCTGTCAAGCTCGCCCTTGTTCCACTCGGCAAATACCTCGTGCATCTCGGCGGCACTCATTCCCAGCCCATCCCGCATGAGCTGGTAGGCTTCGCAGATGAGCTGCATATCGCCGTACTCGATGCCGTTGTGTACCATTTTCACGAAATGGCCCGCGCCGCCCTGCCCGACCCACTCGCAACAGGGGCTGCCGTCTTCGACTTTGGCCGAGATCGCCTGAAACACCGGTTTCACGAGGGGCCACGCCTTTGCGCTGCCGCCGGGCATCATCGAAGGGCCTTTCAACGCGCCCTCTTCGCCGCCCGAAACGCCGGTGCCAACATAGAGTAGCCCCTTGCTTTCGACATAGGCGGTACGGCGGGCGGTGTCCGGGAAGTGGCTGTTTCCCCCGTCAATGATAACATCGCCGGGCTCCAACAGCGGGAGCAGCGTCTCGATGAAGTCATCGACAGCCTGGCCCGCCTTCACCATCAAAAAAACCTTGCGCGGCTTTTCCAGTTGGGCGACAAACTCTTCGATTGTCAACGCGCCCGCGATGTTTTTGCCCTTCGCCCGTCCGTTCAAAAAATCCGTCACCCGCTGAGTAGTGCGGTTGTACACGCTCACGGTGAACCCTTTGCTTTCCATATTCATCACGAGGTTTTCCCCCATGACGGCAAGCCCAACAAGGCCAATATCGCTCTTTTTCATCTTTTTACCCTCGCGTTTCCTTTGTAAATGCTCCACACTTGGTCCTCATCGGATGGCGTTCCATAGTCGGTGACCACCGTCGTGGCAAGCGCGCCGGTTGCCCAGCCGAACTGAAGCCACTTTTCCGGTTCCCAGCCTTTCAGGATGCCGTAGAGGAGGCCCGCCACGAAGCCGTCGCCGCCGCCGATGCGGTCGAGCACGTCGATGTCACGGGGAGCTTCTTCGTACCAGCGGCCCTCGGCCCGGAGAATCGCGCCCCAACTATGCCGGTTCGCGCTCTGGACTTCCCGCAGAGTCGTGGCAAACACCTTCGCTTTGGGGTACGCCTTTGCCACTTCCTCGATCATGCCCTTGAAGCCCTCGATTTTCGCCGCGAGTCCCGAACCGCCCGCAGCCGGCCCTTTGATCCCCAGTGCCAACTGAAAATCTTCCTCGTTGCCGATGAGGATGTCCGCAGCCCCGGCGATCTCTTTGAACGCCGCGCTCAACTCCGCTTCCCGCCCCTTCCAGAACGAGGCCCGATAGTTGAGGTCAAACGAGATCAACGTCCCATTTTTCTTGGCAACGCGCGCCGTTTCGAGACAGGCCGCTGAAGTATCCTTGCTCATCGACGCGATGAGGCCCGACAGATGGAGGATTCTACAGCCGTCCTTGCCGAAAATCCGGTCGAGGTCGAAGTCTTTCGCCTGAATCGTGCGGCCCACTTCCCCGGCCCGGTCGTTATGCACCACCGGTCCGCGAACCCCGTAGCCCGCGTCGGCAATGTTGAACTGATGACGGAACCCCCACGGCCCGCCCTGCTCAACCTCCGCACCCTCGTAGGCGATGTTCCGCTTACGAAGCTCTCCCTTGATAAACTGCGCGATGGGACTGCCCGCCACAAACTTGGTCAACACCTTGGTGCTGAGACCCAAACTTGCCGACACGTTCAACACGTTACTCTCCGCGCTCGTCGCCTGCATCTCGTACAGGCTGCTCGTCTGAATCGGCTGCCGCCCCGCCGGTGTAATCCGCACCCCCATGCTGGTCATCGTCAACAAATCAACAGAAGCGTCTTTCTTCAAATCCATATATTTCTCCTTATCAAATAAAAGATACACACCTTTTCCAAGTCAATCTTTACCATTTACGTATTACCCAACAAGCGCCTTTCTTTGCTTCTCCACGTACGCGCCCTGTGCAACCTTCATATTGACCGCTCGCTGTTTCAGCAACGCCTTCTCCCGCATATTGATGCTGGGAACGCGCAGAACATTACGAAGTCGCGTTTGATGGGAAATACAGGCTTGATGAAACACATCCACCGGAAATCCTTGGATACGCTTTTTCGGGTCTGTCGGGTACGTCTTTTCGGCGACCTTATACCCCGCCGCATCCTCCACCGCCTCAAGACACACATCGAGTCCCTGAAACCCTGAATCGCACGGGTCAAACTGCTTCGCGTATCGGTGTCGGCCTCATCGCAAAATTGCAGTTCCAGAGTCAAAAAATAGACTTCGGCAAGAATGATCGTCCGCAGATCAGCACTACGCTGTGCTTCCTGAAAGGCGGCCATCGCAAGAATAATACCGTCTTCATAGGGTACCTCCAGTTCCCCATCGGGCATAGCACGACCCTTCCCGCCTCCGTTTATGTGATACGCGCCGGCAAGAATATTATATATCAAGCCAGTCTGGTCCAAATTCCGCCTCTGCCTCCGATAGATTAAATCCGCCCTTTATGAGAAAATCCGCGCCGGAAAACTCTTTTACCGCCTTTGCAAGATAAGACGGCATAGGCAGTTGCAGGGTAATCCGCACCGCCTCTGCCTTGTTACCGGCCTCTAAACATTCATGGGCCCTCATTAAGACATCACGTTTTTCCTCACTTGTCATCAGTCGGTTCTGCGTCATATTCTTTCCTCTTCAGTATAACGATGTCCCCAATAAGCAAACAGGCGGCCTTCTCACGCGAGCCAGCGCAACCCGTTTATGGCAAATATTTCCGCAATGTCTTCCGTACCGCGCCCTTCCCGGCCAAGAGCTCGGCGAAATAACCCTCGATCCGTTCCCCCAGTCCGGCCTCGTAGAGGTCGAGACCGAAGATTTTTTCGTTGGACAGAATAGCTTTCAGCTTGCCTTTCCCCGAATCGGGATTGCCCAGCGTAACGCCCCTAAGCGCGTCCTGCAAATTCGCGAGCAACGGGTCGGGGCTCGGCGTGAAGGGGTTTCCCTCGTCGTCAATACCCAAAAGATAGCGGCACCAGATCGCGATCGCCAGCGGGATAAGTTTCAGATTGTTCATGTCAAGGTCGGACCGCGCAACATAGAGCTTGATCGTCTCGCCGAAACGAATGCCCAGCTTCTGCGAAGTGTCCGTGGCGATGCGCTGCGGCGTGTCGGGAATAGCGGGATTGGGGAAACGTTTGGTCAACACCTCGTTGATAAAGACATCAGGCTTGATGATCCCAGGATCCGTCACCACCGGAAGCCCCTCGTCATAGCCAATCTTCGTCGCCAGCGCGGCAAGGTCGGGATCCTTCATTTCGCCCGCGATAGAGTTGAACCCCAGTACGCAGCCCGTCACGGCAAGAGCCGTATGTAACGGGTTGAGACAGGTGCAGACCTTCATCCGTTCAACCTTGTCCACCGTCTCGCGGTCCGTAAAGTAGACCCCCGCCTTCTCAAGCGGCGGCCTCCCGTTCGGGAACACGTCCTCAATAACCAGATACTCAGTCTCCTCCGTGTTGACGAAAGCCGCGCTAAGCGACCCCCGCGCCGGCTTCTGCACTTCCATCCCGGCGATCCCCGCATCGGCCAAAGCCTGTGCCACCGAGTCCGAAGGGAAAGGCGTAATCTTGTCAATCATCGAGAGCGGGAAACTTATCTTTTTCCCATCCGAAAGCCATGCGGCAAACCCACCGTCAACCGCCCCGCGCTTCTGCCATTCACCCGCCGCCGTCAAAACCGCCGCCTTGAGCCGGTCACCGTTATGCGAAAAGTTATCCGTACTGAGTACCGCAAGCGGCGCGCCCCCGGCCCGGTACCGTTCAAAAAGCAGCGCGGTAACTTTCAGCATGAGATGATCCGGCGCGGCAAGCCCCGCATCCAGTTGGGCGACAACCTCAGGCCGGAGACTCCCGTCCAGCGCCTTGAGGTCGTAGGCCTTCTCCGTCACCGCAAACGTTACCAACCGGAGACCGGGCGACTGAAATATCGCCTTGAGCCGCTCCCAATGCTCCGCATCCGCCGGATCCGCCGCGACAATCTCCGCCATCGACGCGCAAACCGTCTTCACCAGCTCGCCCGATGCCTTCGTCACCACCTGAATCCACAGATTGTCGTGCGGCTTAAACACATTCTCGATACTCGGCTTGTCGTCCAGAATCGGCACCACCCCCACGATCCCCTTGTCCGCAAACCCCTTCTCCAGCAACGCCTGCGCCAGCATCGCGTGATACGCCTTGAACAGGTTTCCCGTCCCAATATGCACCCACTCAGGAGCCGCCACCGTCCGGGCCCGCGCCCCCGCGACATCAAACCCCGGCAGACGAACCCCCGCCTTCTCAAAATCGCCCTTTTTCTCGGTCAACGCCGCCAAATTCAACGTAATCATAATCCTTCCTCTCCGTTTTATTTTATAAGGATAAAAAAAGATCAGGTGGGGGAAGTCTCCCCCTCGCTCCAGCCAGTTCAAAACCGCCTAAACGCCTTGCGCTTAGGCGGTTTTGAACCGTCTTTCGCTACCCCCTCTCCTAGGGGCCCGCCCCTAAAACCCCATCTAAGCGGACGGAGTTTCAACGGACACCCGTCCTCTTTTATCCCTCTAACAGTATGAGGCAGAAAGTCTCCGCTGTCAAGAGACAACTTGAGCCGGCTGGAGCGTGGAGGAGGCATCCCACTGTCAACAAATTAAGCAAATAAAAAGGTCCACAGATTTAAGCGGGGCGTTGAGACAAAAAATCCGTGTAATCTGTGTAATCCTATGTTATTTTGTCAAGCAGAAACCGCCTTTTCCTCCAACTTTTTTATTTTATAATAACGCGGCTTCTTTGCCAAAGCTTCGTTGCTCATCCCACGGTAATACTCCCTCCTATTCACCAGCGGCCACGCCAGCCACGCCGTCTTTCGCGCTGCCGCCACCGCGCCTTCGCAAAGCACCGCACCCAGCGCCGCCCAACGGCTGCGCCAAGCTTTCCAGTCCCCTTTGGACAGCGGAACCTACAGCCTTGCCGGCGCCCAGGCCAAGATCCGTTTGACCGCCATAGCCAAAAGCGGCATGTTTAGCTACACCAACACGGCATGGGAACCTACGGGATTGACGGAACCCGGATGACCATCCAAATGGAGGGATATACCTTCGTGTACAGCGTAACTTCACGCGCCTCTTTCTCCGGCAACGGCGAAACCTGGGTGCGAACGGGGTATTAACAAGAGTTAAACGATGTGGTAGATGAACGGCTTTCGGGGGATGGACGTTTGTCTACCGCTAAACCACCCCTTGCGTTTCCACGATCTCTGAGGTAACTTGGAGTATGGGTCTTGTCATCACGTTCAGCCAGTCGGCGTTTAAGCATGGGGTTTCTAAAAATGACATCCGGCGGGCATTTACCCTGAAACTTCTTGATCATCCCCTTGAGGGGGAGGAAAAAAACCTGCTCGTCGGTTTTGACACCCATGCCAACCTGATTGAACTGTTGTATAATGTCGTTGACGATGATGTCGTGCGGGTGTTCCATGCTGGCCGGAACACGTTTATTGCAATGATTGACAAGGAGTAGCGTATGCCTGATTTGTCCGAAGAAGAATACGACGCGCTGGACGGCGGCAAAAAGAACGCGTCTCTGGTGAGCGTAAACGGCGGGACCCTGGTGATGAGGGTCGGTTCCACCCTGCGGAATGCCGCAGATAGCGGCGTGTTTGTCGTCGGCGGCCGTTTCACGATGAGCGGCGGGACAATCAGCGGGAATACGGCAGACTGGGGCGGCGGCGTGTAGGGCGATGGCAGCGGCCGTTTTGTCAAACGAGGGGACGGGACTATTGACGCGACCAATACGGCACCGAATGGCAGTGTCGCATTTGTCAGTGATGACAGGTTCGTATGGGTTGGCAAACGGCACCGTAACAGTGCCGCCGTGCCGGGGGTGAACATGGACAGCAACGTTTTCGGCAGTGCCATTGTAGGAGAGATTTTTTTGGAGAGGGGGATAAATGGGAGTAAGCAGCGCACTGCGCGAATGGAAAATGGAGAAGGGATAATGGTGTCAAGTCCTGGAATTGGTTGACAGTTTTTATGCGCTTTAACGGCGCATATTTACAGGCGTTTCATAGTTAAGGGCTAAATGAGGTCGGCGGGTGATGTAAAGAAGCGCCGCC
>JAIRNN010000066.1 GCA_031257995.1 Spirochaetaceae bacterium
CCCACAAAAATGGCAAAACCCCCCTGCCCCGCGCCTCAACCGGGCCTAAAGGGGGTGTTTAGGGCCCAAAAAACCCGATTTAGGGGGGGGGGGAGAATGAGAATTATTTGGCAGGGGCACCCCGGAGGACCTAAACGACAATAAAACTTTCTTCATATACAACTTTCACCCTTTTACACAACAATCCCGCCCCAACATTCAGGACGATACGTACTTATACCACACCCGAAAATTTTTGTCAAGCGGATACCCCAAAAAAACGTGGAAAAAAGTGAAAAAAGGGCAGATTTTTTACGGAAAGCACGGTTTACCACGACGGCTTGAATCATGGGAACCGCAGATGAACACGGATGACACGGACGGACTCGGATTCTTCACGCCGGGCCTCTCTTAATCTGTGAAATCCGTGGATTTTTTCATCTTTTTCACCCTTTTTTCCCGTCAGATTAAAGCACTACGGCTGACAACCGCATATATATAGTGTACGGAGGCATTGTATGCGCCAACAAAGAGAATTAGCCGAGCATGTCTGGTACAAAGTGGGGTCGGCGATTAATATCGGGGAGCCATTGTTCCGGTTGCCGTGGACGAAAGTACTGCTACACCGCGTGCTCCGCGAGATTAGGAAGCGTTATCCCTTTGAGATGCGCGGGCTCAAGCTTGAGGAAGCGTGGCTCACGTTTTACATCAAGCCCGATGACGGGTTTATGCTGCCGCTGATAATGCAGCTGCTGAAACAAACGTTTTCCCTGCGGTTCAACATAATCGTGGGGCGGAGAGGGCACGTGTGGGGGGAGCGGTATGAGTCGGATATCTTGGACGGGGAGCCGCCGGAGTGGGCGGAGGAAGTTGACTGGGGGGCGATAGACAAGTCGGCAAACACGCCGATAGCGGGGGCGGCGGCCTACATCTTGAGTTGGGACAGCCTTAGGTCGCCCGGGATGACGATAACGACCCGGTTTTCAGCCAAAAACGCTGCCAAACCCGCGTCTCCGCCCGGCTAACGCCCCGGATCACGGCCAAAAAGGAGTTACAGTCCGCCTCAAGCGTCCCGGTCCAAGACGGCCGCAGGGGAAGTCTGCCCAGTCCCGCAACGTGAGGTTGTGAAACGCCTCTCCTTAATTATCCGTGCCGCCATTTGGCACTATCCGCATACATCTGTGGTACCTTGTGATAAAGGCTGTGATTAATGCCGGGGGCGTTGCGGGGGCGGCAGTGCCCCGCAGAGGGGGTAGCGTAAGACCCTAAGCCCGCTTGCGGGCGGCGGGCTGGAGCGAGGGGGAGACTTCCCCCACCTTACCACAGAAAACCGCCGTCCGTTCCCGTCATGCCGCCCCCAAGGGAAGCCCTTCCGGGGTCTAGTCGGTGTCGGCGTTGATGCGGAATTCGGCCCAGATGGGGTAATGGTCGCTTATGTCGCGAGGACGGATGGTGTATTGGTCAAAGTTGTAGAGTTCGTCAAAACGGAGAACGCCGCATTTATCCGCGTAATCCTCGGCGGCGGCGGCGGTGATGATGATGCGGTCGTAGGTGTTTTCAGACTGGGCGACGCTGGTGTCGTATTCATTGGAGATGACGACGTGGTATTGCTCAGGGGGAAAAACATCCCACAAAAAGCGTTCGTCGTAATAACTGCCATCCGCGTTAAAATCGCCGACAAGCAGAATGTCGGCCTCGTTCCAGTTGCGGCGGTAGTAGTCAACGACTTTCGGCAACGCGCTGATTTCCTTGTAGGCGTTGCTCGGCTGGATGTGGTTGTCAATGATGATAAAGTCGAATTTGTCGAGCGTCTGAAAGAAAACGGCGAAAGGGTTTCGCTCAAAAATGTCTTCGGGGTCGCTCCATGTTTCGGCGGCTAACGCCCGCACCTTGTAAGTGTCGTAGATGATCCAAAACTGTTCCTTCGTACTACTGCGTCCTTCCCGCGGACCGATGACATAGGCGTAACGCGCGGGAAGCAGCCGCATGAATTCTTCCACGGGTTCAACGTTTGCCGTCCGCACCTCTTGGATCGCAATTATGTCGGCAAGCGAGACGATGTCGGACAAGATGTTCACGACATCGGGTTTCGCCATTTTTGCCTTGCCAAAAATCTGGATGTTAAAGGAAAAGACACGAATATTGTCCGCATGAATCGCCGCCCCGGCGACAAGAAAAAGCATGAGAAAAAGCAGCGGAATGAAACGTTTTTTACCGTTACCCATTATCTTCATCGCCGGTTTGTATGTTCAAAACCGCCGCCCCGGCCAATTTTTCCCTGAACAGATACATCGCGTAGCAGAAAGATTCGGTTTCTTTTTTGCAGACCGCATCATCGTACTTGCCGGAAGCCAATTCCAGTTTGTGCGCCCATGCCGATAAATGCTCGTTACCTATATTAGCAAACATATCTTTGAGCGACCGTAGCCGCATCGAATAATCCCGCCAGCTTTCCTCCGCAGCGAAACAGGCGATGTCACGGATAAACTCATCGTATTCTTCGCAGAACTGCCTGAGCATATTGACATAAAGGTCTTTTTTCCTGTCGGCGCGGGCGAGACCGGATTTTACATTCAGTTCCGGCAGTGTAACCACGAGCGATTCAAACAGCGCGTCCTCCCCGCCCGTTTTCAGCGGATCCTGCGTTTCATAAGAAAACGCGCCGGAATAATCAGCGATCCCGGTAGTATCGATAATACCCATGACAATCTTTTTCATAGCGGTTTCAACAAACGTAAAAAATCCAGTCTTGTAGTATAAGCCAAATCGGAGTTTCAGTCAAGATAACGGGTAACACAAGGCATACGCGAATAGAAAATCGGGGCACTCGCAGTACTATTTACTGTGGTAACGTGCCGGCAGCGGCTCCCCGGCCAGATGACCTTACTAAATGGGACTGCTCGTTGGAATGGGTTCTGTTAAGTTTGTCGTGTCGGCAGACGGTACGATGCCGTTAGGGGAGGGTTCCTGCGACAGGGGCATTCAAACTGCTGATGAATATACTAACATGGTACAGCATCGCTGGACAGGGGACTGTTTAGTTGTCGTGTCGGTAAGGGGTTGCTCTAGCCTATGGCAGGAGGTTGCCCTAACCCTATTCATGGCCCTATTCGTTATCAATGACTCCCGCTGTTCCTTGCGATAGAGGGAAGTCCCCCCCCCAAAAAAAAACTGTCAACAAGTCAAGCAAATAAAAAATAAAAATCCCCGCCGCAAGCGGCGGGGTATTGAAGATTTTCCCTTGAAATCTTTGCATATGCGGGGGAACAAATCCCCCGCACCCCCAGTTTTAACCGCCCCAAGGGTCGGGGTATTTAACCCCAAAGGAATAAAAAGGTCCACAGATTTCCAAGATTACACAGATTTTTTACTTCAAACCGTGTTTTTAATCTGTGGAAATCTGTGTAATCTGTGGACAAATTCTTCAGTTGTTGACAGTGGGGCATCTCCCCCTCGCTCCGGTCTTCGCCTTCTGCGATCCCCTCTCCTAGGGGCCCCATCCCTAAGACCCCGGTCCGATGTTTGGCATGATCTTATGTCGGTTTTGAAACAGACTCATTAGTCAACCGCGTATACTGACAAAATTTTTTTACCGGTATATACTATAAAAACTATCGTAATTATCGAGATATAGGAGTGTAGTATATGCAAAAAAGAAGCCTGAACACCGGTTTGTTGTCTTTGGCAAATCTCAAGGCAAAACCTGTCCGGACAGTCTGCCTTGCGGTTGTAGTGGCGGTACTTGCCTTTACCCTTTTCGGCGGGTCCATCCTCGTCCTGAATCTCAGGCAGGGACTCTCTACCATGACAAAGCGGTTTGGCGCGGACCTGATGGTGGTTCCTGCCGGGTACTCCGAAAAGGCGCAAGCCTTGCTGCTTCAGGGAGGAGCCGACTATTTTTACTTTAACGCCGACATCACCGAAAAGGTCACCAAGACGGAGGGTATAGCCTGCGCTTCTCCCCAATTTTTCCTTGCATCCCTTTCCACCGAATGTTGCGATGCCGCCGTACAGCTTATCGCCTAAGACCCGACGACGGACTTTGTCGTTCAGCCTTGGATCGCGGAAAAGCGCCACACCGCAGTGGAAGACGGACAAGTTGTGGTTGGCAGCCGAATCATACTTCGCCCAAACGGCACGATACAACTCTTCAATCATGAATACCCGGTAGCCGCCCGGCTTTCAAGCAGCGCAAGCGGTTTTGACACGTCGATCTTTATGACCATGAATACCATGAGAGAGCTTATCGGCCGGGCTCACGAGGAAAAGCAGGGTTTTTTGGCAGACAAGCACGGAGACGGAGTAATTTCCGCAGTTTTAGCCAAAACCGATCTGTCAAAAACCCCATCACTGATTGCCTACGATATATGGAAACAAAATGAAGGTGTAGAGGTACTGGTTTCGCAGGGTATATTTTCCTCCCTCGCCGCTACGCTCTCCGGCCTCGTTTCCTATATTCATATTTTTTCCGCTGCGCTCTGGATACTGGCACTTATTGTATTGGCGGCGATGTTTTCAGGCTCTATTCACGAACGGAAAAAGGAATTCGCCCTACTACGTATTCTTGGGGCCACCCGGAAGAAACTTGTCGGCATTGTGTTAGGCGAATCGTTCCTTGCCGGCATTTCAGGCAGCATAGCGGGTGTCATTTCCGCAAGCATCGTCGTTTTCCCTTTCAGCACCTTGATCAGTGAACGGCTAGAACTGCCCTATCTTGATGCGCCGCTTTTCAGCATTATCCAAGTGGTTTTAGGGAGTCTTGTCCTCTCGGCTCTGGCAGGGCCTCTTGCCTCCCTCTACGCCGCGCTCAAAATCAGCAGGGCGGAAACCTACATAACTATGCGGGATGGAGAATGATAGTTGAATCTAACACTATTGACAATCGGCGTTTCCCTCGTATACCATTTAGGCAATACTAAGAGCCTGTTCAAACCCGGGGGCTGAGCATCTTTGATGCCCTTAGGGCAAGTTCCCCGACGGGGGCGGGGCATCCATGATGCCTTCGGGGGTAATGAAATTCCACAGGGCTGGAACGAGGGAGAGACGGGGCCTGTTGCATTTATCTGTGGCGGAGCATTTTTTGAGCCCCACACCGTGCCGTAGAAATGTCAAAACACGCCCAGCACAACCCTAGTTGTGACTTGACACAACCGTTGTGCCTGTTTCGTGGGCGGCATTGGGTGTCCCCTACTTTGTTCACTGACGACGGGTTTTGAACAGGCTCTATACAAGGAGACGATTATGATGAGAAATTTAAATACCGGGACATTGTCTCTGGAGAACCTCAGTGCCCGTCCTGTCCGTACCGCGTGTCTCGTGGTTGTGGTGGGGATCCTCGCCTTTGCCCTGTTTGGAGGCTCTATCCTGACCCTGAACCTCCGCCAGGGTCTGGATACCATGACCAAACGTTTTGGGGCGGATCTGATGGTAGTGCCCGCCGGGGCTTCCGGACAAGCGCAAGTGTTATTGCTCCGGGGAGGAACAAATTATTTTTACTTTGACGGGACGATAGTCGATAAAATCTCCGGGACCAACGGCATAGCCAGTGCCTCGCCCCAGTTTTTTCTTACCTCTCTGGCGGAGAGTTGCTGCGACGCTATGGTACAGCTTATCGCCTACGACCCGGCAACGGATTTTGTTGTCCAGCCCTGGATTGCGGAAAAGCACCACGAAGCCGTGAAAGACGGGCAGCTTGTGGTTGGCAGCCGGATCGCCGTCCGCGACGACAACACCATTAGGCTTATCGGCAATAGATATCCGGTGGCGGCGCGGCTTTCACAAAGCGCTAGCGGATTGGACACGTCAATTTTTATGACTATGAATACCATGCGGCTTCTTGTGGGACGCGCCCGCGCTGAGGGGTACACCAATTTTGCGGTGCAGGAAAAAGAGATGTACCGGAGGGCAGTTTCGGCGGTGTTGGTAAAAAGCGATCCCTCTGTATCGCCATCGTTGCTTGCCCAAACAATACGGCAGGAAAATGAGGGAGTGGATGTTTTGGTTTCGCAGGGTATATTTTCCTCCCTCGCCGCTACGCTCTCCGGGCTTGTTTCCTACATTCATATTTTTTCCGCCGCCCTTTGGATACTGGCGTTTATCATTCTGGCGGCGGTGTTTTCCGGTTCCATCCACGAACGGAAGAAAGAATTCGCCCTGTTGCGTATTCTTGGGGCCACGCGGAAACGACTTGTCGCTATTGTATTGGGCGAATCTTCCCTCGCCGGTCTTGCGGGCGGCGCGGCGGGGATCGGTCTGGCAAGCCTCGCGGTGTTCCCATTCAGTACCTTGATCAGCGAACGGCTGGAACTGCCCTATCTTGACGCGCCGTTTTTGAAAATTATCCCCTTGGTCGTGGGGAGCCTTTTCCTTTCTATTCTGGCGGGGCCTCTGGCTTCGCTTTATGCGGCGCTTCGCATCAGCGGGGCGGAAACCTATTTTACTATGCGGGAGGGAGAATGATGGGACTCCTTGAATTTAAAGAACTAAGCAAAGAATACCGGCGAGGAGGACGGGCGTTTAACGCGGTGAACAACGTTAGCTTTTCTATTGAACCGGGGGAATTTATCAGCATTATCGGCAGGTCGGGGAGCGGGAAAACCACCCTGCTCAACATGGGCGCGGGGTTGCTCAAACCAACCCAAGGGTCGGTATTCTTTGAAGGGCAGGACATTCACCGCCTGAAAGACAAAGAAATATCCTTTCTCCGAAACGCAAAAATCGGTTATGTCCCCCAAGGTATGAGTTTGCTTTCAAACTTCACGGTCTTTGATAACGTATGTATTCCGTGGTTTCTTTTTAAGCGTGGAGGAGGCATAAAAGGAATAGGGGGAATAGAAGGGAAGGCTTTTTTGTTGCTTGAAAAAGTGGGGATAAGCCACCTTGCGTCTTCTTATCCCAAGGAACTCTCGGGAGGCGAGATGCGGCGGGTAGCGATAGCCCGTTCTCTCATCAATGATCCCCTGCTCCTCATTGCCGACGAACCAACCAGCGATCTTGATGCGGAAACAACGGCGGAAATCATGCGGCTTTTGAGCGGTATCGCGCTGGGAGGGACGGCGGTACTCATTGTTACCCATGAGCTTGATACGTTGGGTTATGGGAATAAAACCTATGCGATGAATGAGGGGAATCTTGCGCCAGCCTGAAAATCCGGTTGGCAAGGAACCCGGCACCGGGGACGATGCCGCGTTTAACAGTATCGTCAAGCGGTACTATGGGAAAATTCTCAAATTCTGCGCTTGGGTGCTGGGCGGCAATATGAGTTTCGCCGAGGATTGCACTCAGGACATTTTTCTCATTCTCTACGAGAATATGGACAGGCTCAAAGATTATGACAAGATCGGCGGCTGGCTCTATAAAACCGCCGGTAATATATCCAAACAGTACGCCGCTTCCCTGCGGAAGGAACGCAAAAGGTTTGCCGCGCCCTTCCCTGCATCCGGGGACGAAGAAACGCCTCTTGACCATGTTGCCGCCGGGGACAGCATAAAAAGCGAGGAAGAGCAAATTGCGGAAGAAAAGGCTTTAATCCGCGCCGCCGCCGAAATCGGGAAACGGCTTAACCTAAAGGAGGGGCAAATGCTGGAACTTGCCATCCGGCAAAAACGTCCGCTCAAAGAAGTAGCGGCTCGGCTCAACATCAGTTTAAGCGCAACAAAGTCACGGGTTAGCAGATTGCGGCAAAAGGTGAGCTTCCTTATCCGGAAATTACTGGAGGGTTGGGGTTGATGCGACTTTTTGCAAAAACGGTGAGTTATACTATGGAGGGCGGATAATGGCAAAACAAGATATGCGGAATTCTCTCATTAAAGACATAGAGTCGGAATTACAAAAAAACGTGGAGGACATAGACCCCGGTTTTATTGACCGCCGGGTAGACGAATTGTACGCGCTGGACGGCTTGACCCCGCCAACGCGAAACGATGAAGCATTGGATGCCGCCGCCCGGACGATCCGCGCCCGCGCCGCATGGAGGTGCCGGAACACTCAGGCGAACGAGGCACGGAAACACCGGTTTACCCGCCGTGCGGTACGCGGAGCAGTGGCGGTCTGTTGCGCGTTCCTGTTTCTCTTTTCCGCCAACTACCTGACTACCCTGCTAACCGGTTCCTGCCTCCCCTCCAAAGTAGGCATAAAGGTTTGTTGCGGAACGCAATTCTGCCATTGCGAAATAGCCAAAGCGGACGAAGAAAATCCCGTCTATCCCGAATGAGCCTCCACCCCTCTCTCAAATCCATTTTCCGCATACTCCGCGAGACAAAAGGGCTCTATTCATTCGAGATGCGCGGGCTCAGGCTTGAGGGGGCGCGGCTCACGTTTTACATCAAGCCCGAAGACGGCTTTATGCTTCCGCTGATAATGCAGCTGCTGAAACAAACGTTTTCCCTGCGGTTCAACATAATTGTGGGACGGAAGGGGCACGTTTTTTTTTGGAGGGGGGAAGCGGTACGAGTCGGAGATCTTGGACGGAGAGCCGCCTGAGTGGGCGGAAGAGGCGGACTGGGCGGCTATAGACAAGTCGGCCAACACGCCGGTAGCGGGGGCGGCGGCCTACATCTTGTGTTGGGAAAGCCTTATGTCGCCGGGGATGACGATAACGACCCGGTTTTCGGCCCAAAACGCCGCCAAACCCGCGTCTCCGCCGGGCTGACCGCCCGCTTTACGGCCAAAAGGGGTTACATACAGCCTCAATCACGTGGACCC